>CAZOMH010000418.1:0-4695 GCA_964580415.1 uncultured Nitrospirales bacterium | reverse complement strand
TCTGTTCGATCCCGTTGTAAAACACCGCCGCCTCAACCCAAAGAGGATCATGGATGCCCTTGCTGAAGGACTTTTCAAATCCACCGGGTATCTCCGCCCCCACTGCCGGCGTAATGTCTGTGCGGGCAAAGCCCGCATAAAACACCGGCCCGGGCGATGCGGTGTCGGCGGCCATCGCCCCCCCGCACACACCGAGAACGATGCAGGCAAGAGAACAACTCAACAGTCGAAAGGTTCCATTCCTCAAGGTTCCCATGATCCGTTTTCTTTCTTGAGACACGCCGCGCTGTCCCCGGACCCGGCACGGGCCAAATCCGGCGCGGGTCTGCGGCCTTTTCATTGTACAGCAATCTTCCTCCCATTCCCCCCGGCCACCGGTATACGGTCCCACCCTCCCGTAAGGTAGAATACTGGCAGGTAGTCCAGTGGCAATCGGGATAACCCGCACAGGGGACCAGGACTATGAAAAGACGCCGGGCATACGGTTTCAGTCTCGTGGAACTGCTCGTCTGCATTGCCATCATTTCCATTTTGGCGGCCATGTACATGGCCGCTCTCTCCAAGGCGCGGCGCAAGGCCGAAGGGGTCGTTGTCATGGAGGGATTGCGCCAGGACAATATCGGCCGTGCCGCCGACGGTGCCAACATTGCCAGAGATTCGGCGTACAAACCCACTGACCGCGCCGTCTTCCGGGACGCCTACCGAAAACAACTCACCGTGTCGGACGAGCAAATCTGGACAACCGAAGTGCTCTGCGAAATCGAGAGCGAGGACGCTTTCCGGGCGTACTGGTTTACCGTAATAGACCCTGCTGCGCAATCGCCTCTTGAATATCGCAACGACAGCCTTGTCGCCCACGACGACCAGCAGAAGGAATTTCTCCTTAAGGTGTTTAGCCCAACGGGCCGTGTTGGACCCTCTGTTCCCGTCACGTGGGAATTCCTTTCGACAAATCCGCAGGAAGGCAGCTCCGGTACCCTGGGGGCCACTGTACGGTACAGCGACGGCCACGTTGAATTCGTCCCCTACCCGACCAAGTTTCCCGCCTGCAAAAGCGTCGCCGAGCTTTCCCATGCGTTTATGAAAGGTCGCACCTGATCCAAACGGATGCATACCGTGGTTGGCGGCTGTGTTTCTGCAAATACAGCCGCCAACCACTAAATACCAACAAATACAGGTGTATTCTACGCCTCATAAACCATCTTGTAGCCCATGGCATCCGCCAAAGCAACTACCGGCTCTTTGAGGTCGCCGTAAGCGGTAACACGGTGCCAGCTAAAGAGATCCCACTGGGTGAACAGCTTCTCGATGTCGCCGAGAGGTTCGGTGCCCAGCTTCGTCCTGCAGGCCCGATCATCGGGGTCGTTGGCAATGGATTTGCCCTGGTGGAACAGAATCTCCTTGCGCCCGGAGTCGGCGCTGATGGTGGTGGTCATATAGCCCAAAGGCAGGATGGACCGTACCGAGGCACCCTGCCTGTCTTCCGAATGGGTCAGAATTTCGAAGGGATTCGCCGGGCCTTCCGGACCGAAAGCGCGGTTGGAGGCCACGCAGTGGGCGTAGACGATTTGCCGTTTGGACGTGTCAATCACCGGATCGGAAATGAACCCCGTGCGACCACCGGTCATGGCGGAATGCATCAGCATGGTGGCAGTGGCGCGGACGTCGCATTCGCAGGCGCCCACCAGACCCTCGTTGCACAATTCGTGGAACCCGAGGCACGGATAAGCGTGGATGTGCCCTCCGTAAAAACCGCCAAGACAGTTTACCGTAATGGCGTTGGCCCCGTGCTTCTTGAGTACTTCTTTCATGCCGACATACATCGCGGCAGAGGTTGACAGGGTCTCATCGGAGACGCCGTCCACCACGGCGGCGGACTTTTTCCATCGGTCGGCAACGGTCCTGGCGGCGTCCTTGTCGGCGTTTTTCCACGCATCGTTCAACTCGGCGAACGCGAGCTTGACGACCGGTATTCCGTTGTACGGTTCATCCTCCCCCGATTCCGTGTTGCGCACCGCCAGTATCTTCGAACCCTTCATCAGGCGAAGCGTCTCCCCGGTGGAATTAATCTTGAACTTGTCCTCCGTGCAGCCCATGTTTCCAGCGGGGGGAGTCGCATCGATGCGCGCTTTGGCCGTGGCCAGGGCAAATTCAGCCGCAGACCCGCCCTTCTTGACAATATCGAAGCACTTTACCGCCGCGATCAAATCTTCCGGTTTTGACGAGGCCACAAAACCAATGTTCGGGGTTTTGTCGCGCAGAAACTGGGCCGTGTACACGAGGAAACCGCCGCTGCCGCCGAACTGGAAATCTGCGTAAAGCACGGGTTTTCCCGTCTTGGCGATGGTCTGAACAACCTGATTCCAGCAATTCATCTGATAGACGATATACCCGTCGGTACTCTTCGAATCTTCCGCTTTGACGATCTTCCTGGCGTCTTCTTCGCCGGTGGCAAGCATGGGAATGAACTCGAAATCCGGACAGGCGCCGCCCAGCACGCTGTTAATTCGGTCCATGGCAGGGCGAAAATCGAAACCCACGTTCGGCCAGTCGGGCTTGTCCTGCTTTTCCCCGTGCAGGGAGTAGATGATCTTGATCTTAAATTTCCCGCCGCCATCCGCAGCCCGCGCCACTCCGGGAGCGGCCAGGATTCCCGCCGCACCCGCACATGCGGCGCAACCCGCGGCAAGAAACTGACGCCGATTGAGACCGCAGCACCCGCACCCCGACCGATAGTCCGCAGATTTCATGACCTTGTCCTCTCTGGTGGAAGTTTATGGCTGTAACACCCGTTTACTGTACCCTACCGGACCTCCTTTGTCCAGAACATGCCAAACGACGCGGCATTTTGACGGTCGATCCACGCCCTGACTTGGCCTCCCCGAACACAAACGTCTATACTGGACTTCTCGAAGGACCGCACATTTCCGAACGGTGGCAATGGACCGAAACAAGGAGTTGGCTGCAATGAACCTACGAAGCGTTGAGACGGCAAGGCGTGGCGGGTTGTGGATGCCGGCGCTTGTCCTGCTGCGCACCCTTATCGGGTGGCATTTCCTTTACGAAGGGCTCACCAAACTGGGCAATCCGAACTGGTCCTCGGCCGCGTACCTGAAGGGGTCGGAGTGGTTCTTGTCCGGGTTCTTCCACCAGATAGCGCAGAACGAACAGGCGCTCCGGGCGGTTGACCTGATGAATATGTGCGGACTGACGCTGATTGGACTGGGGCTCATGCTGGGCTGTTTCACCCGCCTTGCCAGCGCGAGCGGGGCGCTGCTGCTCGGCCTGTACTATGCAGCCTACCCGCCGCTGGCCGGCATGGGGTATGGCCTGCCGTCGGAGGGTTCTTATCTTCTCATCGACAAGAACCTCATCGAGTTGGCCGCTTTGCTCGTGCTCTCCTGTGTTCCCACCGGACGGTTCATTGGCCTGGACGGCCTGCTGCGCAGTCTGCGCGGCGTGTCCAGCGCCAGTGAAAGCGCCCCGCTCAAGGAAGGCGCCCCTCCGGACAACGTGCCGGAAGCGGCCGCCGTGGGCAGACGGGAACTTCTGAGGCATCTCCTGCCCGTGCCCGCCGTGGGGGCCTTTGCCTACGCGTTTCAAAAGCGGCGGGGCTGGGAAAGTCTCGAAGTGGAACATTTGCTTTCCCATATGAAACCGCACACGGCGGACGCCATGTCGGGCGCCTCTGCCAAGCGGGTGGACGCCCTGTCCCTGGACGAACTCAGGGGCCCCATTCCCCGCGCCAAGATAGGCAATCTGGAACTGAGCCGCATCTTCCTCGGAGGCAACCTGATCGGCGGATGGGCCCACTCGCGCGACCTGATGTACGTATCCGACTTGGTCTGCGCCTACCACACGGACCGCAAGGTCTTCGAAACCTTCCATCTCGCCGAATGCTGCGGGATAAACACCATTCTGACCAATCCCCGTCTCTGCCGTGTCATCTCCGACTATTGGAGAAGAGAGGGCGGGCACATACAGTTTATCTCCGACTGTGCCCAGGGGACGCTTCTGGAGGGGGCCCGGGCGTCCATTGACGCGGGTGCCCATGCCTGCTACGCCCAGGGCGGCACTACAGACGGTCTCGTGGAAAAGGGCGACTTCGACACGGTTGCCAAGTTCATGGAGTTCGTGCGCGCGAGCGGCCTGCCCGTGGGTATCGGCGCGCACAAGCTGGAAACCGTGCAGGCTTGCGTCGACCAGGGGCTCAAGCCCGATTTCTGGGTCAAGACCCTTCATCACACCAATTACTGGTCCGCCAAGACCCAGCCGCAGCAGGACAACATCTGGTGCGTCAATCCGGAGGAAACCATCGCCTATATGGAGCACCTGGAACAGCCCTGGATCGGTTTCAAGATTCTCGCCGCGGGAGCAATCCACCCGAAAGAAGGCTTCCCCTATGCGCTGAAGAACGGTGCGGACTTCCTTTGCGTGGGAATGTACGATTTCCAGGTGGTCAAGAACGCGAACCTCTTCCTCGACGCATGGGAACAGGTGCGGCAGAATCCGGACACCCGCAAGAGGCCCTGGCGGGCATGAGTTCCCGCGACTCCAAGATGCCGCTGCTGATTACCGCCATCTCCCTTTGCGTGCTGGTTGTGACAACTGCGGCGCTGTGGCGGGGATTGTCCCCGCCCGATGACGCCCTCTTTTCCGGAGAAACGCAGGGAACAACCTATTCCATCAAGATTG
>CAZOMH010000417.1:0-4705 GCA_964580415.1 uncultured Nitrospirales bacterium | reverse complement strand
AAGGGGGCGTCGCGGGACAAGGTGATGATCTACGGGACCCCGGATAAAGGCACGCTGATGACGGTGACCGGGGTGGACGGTTTCCGGATTGACGGCGTGTCGCTGGAGCACGCGGGCCAGGAACCGGCGAATACCCGGAAGTACCCCGATCTCCTTTTGGTGAAGGGCGGCCGCGCCGAGGTGGCCGACTGTGCTTTCCGCAACAGTGCCGGAATGGGCATCGTGGTTTCGGAGGGCGGCAAAGCCAACATCACGGGATGCACCCTCGACCGCAGCATGCAGTCGGGCATCAGCGTTTTCGGGGACAACAGTTCCGCCGAAGTTCGCGGCAACACATCGTCCCGAAACTCCGGAAGCGGACTGGTCGTCGGCCGAAACACCGCCGTTGTCGCCGAGGACAACCACATGGACGCCAATGACTACTATGGAATTCTAGTCGGCGGCACGGCAGACGCGGAGCGCGTTCTGCGGGGAAACACCTGCAGCAGGAACAAGGGAGTCGGCATCCGCCTGACCTACCTTGCCCGGGCGGTGCTGGAGAAGAACGTCTGCACGGAGAATGCTGGGGCGGGCGTGGTGGTGGACGGCGGCGCCGGGGGGAAACTGACCGGAAACACTTGCACCAAGAATGCGGAGGGGGGGATAGTGGTCCACTCTTTTGGCACCCAGGCCGGGCTTCGCGCCAATGAATGTGCGGAAAACGGCGACGACGGCATACGCGTCTGCCTGGCCGGCAAGGCCACGCTCAACGACAACACCTGTCGGGACAACAAACGGTCGGGTATCTTTGTGAACCACTGGGAAACTGCCGCCGAGATTGCCGGGAACGCCTGCACCGGCAACAAGGTGAACGGCATTGTGTTCCGCTCGGGCAGCACGGGCAGTGCCGGGGGCAACACCTGCACCGGCAACGGCGCCTATGGCGTGCTCGTGGTGGACGAGGGAAGTCATGCCGATCTGGCCGAGAACAAACTGGACGGCAACGGCAGGGGTTCTTCGGAAACACTGCCCGGCAACGACATTAAACACCAGCCGCAAGCGTTCGAGGAGGAGACGGGCTGCGCGTTCTCCCGCGGGGAATTCGACTATCTTGAACGGCTTGCGGCGAAGCTGCGCAAGAATGGAAACCGCACCTTCGACGGCGGCTGGAACCTGGACTATTTCTACAGGGGCATTCTCTTCGGATTCGACGAGGCGACCTACGCCAACTGGGCGACTTTCAAGGAACTTGCCGGCAAATGGATGGCCGCCTATCCCGACTCCGTCGTCCCCCGCGTCGTCATGGCCAAGGCGCATGAGCGGCGGGCATGGGACTATCGCGGTGGTGACCGCGCCTACAAGGTTACCCGGGAGGGATGGAAGGGCTGGGAAGCGGAACTTGACGAGGCGGAGAAATGGTGCCGGGAAGCCGAGTCCAAGCCCGAAAGAGATCCCGAACTGTACACCATATGGCTTCATATCGGCGTGGGAAAAGGGTACCCGCGAAAAGAGATGGACCGGCTGCTCGAACTCGGAAAGAAGGTTGATCCGAATTACGGCCCCGTGTACATGGGCCTGTCCTTTTATCTTTGGCCCCGCTGGCACGGAAGCGATGAGCAACTCAGGGAGCACTTCAACAAGGTCCACGAGGACACCAAGGCGAGCATGGGGGAAAAGATGTACGCCTGCGTGGTGAACAAGGAGGTGTGTCCCAACGCCCAATTCGGTTTCCTCGCCGACTGGACTGTCCTCAAACCGGGGTTTGACCAGCTCATGGAAGAATTTCCCGGATCGCAGTACCTGCTCAACCGGTACTGCATGTTCGCGGCAATGTTCAAAGACAAGGAAAAGGCCAGGGAACTCTTCGGCAAGATCGGCGACCGGCCCCATATGGGATCCTGGGAAAACAGCCAGAAGCTCTACTCTGAACTCAGGGGATGGGCGGTCGAAGACAAGCCTTTCCCAGAAGGCAGGAAAACAGCCGAAGAAGGGGGGGTGGGGATAATGGACAAACTGAAAAAAGCGTTTGCCTCCTGAGTTTGAGGGCACCCTTGTCCAATCGCCACCATATCAGGCTTTGGTCTTCCCGTCATTTTGGCGCCCGCTCCCGCTCTCTCCCGATTGGGGCTGCTTTTGCCCTTCGATGTATAATCTATACAGAACACGCCCATGGCGGAAGGGTTCTTGGAAAAAAATGAACACGAACAGGTGTTTGCACAGGTTTCGGGCCGCACTGCCCGCGCTGCTGTTCTTTGTCCTGCTGGCGCGGGTTCCGGCACAGGCGGCGGCGTTGACCGAGGAACAGAAAGGGCAGACGGTTGCCTCGCTGGAGGCGCTTGCCGCGTCGCCTTCCGCAGAGACGACAACAGCGCTCTATGAGAAGATAGCGCGCGGTGATGTGACGGCACAAGAGTGGGCGCCCGCATTTCGCGAGTATCTGGACAAGAACCATTTCTCTCCCGCGCTGGGCATGGCCTGGCGCGGGATGATCGGCACTGAGGGGCCCGGACAGGAAGCCGCCGCACGCGCCGCGGGGGCTTTTGCCGCCGCCGCGCTCCAGTCGTCGGTGTGCCGCACCCCGCCCAACCTGCAGGAACTGGACACGGTGCTGCAATGGCTTGAGCAGTGTACGGCATTTGCCCCGCCGCTCGTGGCCACCATCGCCACGGGGCTGGACAGCGTGCTGCGCGGTGATCCCATCGATGCGGCGCTGCTGGGCGAAAGACCCCCCGGTTCCCCCGATGCCGCGTCCCCGGCCCCGGGGACCGCCGTTTCCACCGCGTCCCCGGCCCCTTCGGACGCGGCCGAATTGCCGCTGCGTTCCGATGCCGCCGAACCCGCCACCGAACCCGCCGCGGTTCCCGCCGCATCGGCGGCCGGCATTCCCGGTGCGGAAACCTCCCCCGCGACCGCGTCCGCCGCCGCAGCGCCGCCAAAGGGCGCTGCGGTTCCCGCCTCCCTGGTGCCGCCGACCGGCGGCAAAGGGGCAGTCCCGGCCAGACCGGCCAACCAAACCGCGGGTGCGGCCACCCCGCCGTCGGCCGCGGCGCTTCCCGCCCCCCCGCAGAAGGCGGCCACGCCGGGCGCGAAGGACAAGTTGAAAAAACCGGACACCACTCCCATGCCGGGCGCGGCTTTTCCCGCGCCGGCCATGCAGGTGGCCATTACCCTGGGCTATTACGCGGGACCTGAAAACATCGGCGCATGGATGCGCCTTCCCGATGCGTCACAACTCATCTACCGGGCGAGCGGGGTATGGGTTTTCGACGGGGGCATGCTGGCGCCGCCCCAGGTGCAGAGTCTGGGCAGCCTGCTGACGGCCATGCCGGCGGCGGTCAGCGGTGTTTCCGTGGTGGCCATGATGCAACTGCCCTTCAGCCTGCGCGCGCCCGGCGTGGTGCTCCCCCTGGCCCCGGTCCTTCCCGAATTGCAGCGTCCGCCGGTCGTGCTGCCCCCCGGCGTTATGCTTCCGGCCATCCCCGAATTCACCGCCACCGCGGCCCGGGCGCTGGGTGAACTTATCCAGCAGCGTGAACTCGCGCGGCGGCCCGAACTGGCCAAACGGCGCGATGTGCTGCTGCTCATCGCGGGGGAGCGCGCCGACTCCGCACTGCCCGCGTTCCTGGCTCCCGGCGGGTATGCCGGTTCCGGAGACTTCTTCCCCGCCCTCACAGTGCTCTGGCTCACCGGTTCCGAGGCTGCGTTGAACGCCGCCTCCGCGCTTAGCGGCCAGGGGGACCATGAGAGTATTTACGCGCTGCTGCTTCTGGCCGATTTGCTGTCGTGCGGCGGCGACACCACGCTGGTCTTTTCCACCGGCACGATGGGCCAGGTGGTCGGCGGCCAAGCGGCCCTGCGCCGCAATTTCGTCGAGCCGGGACACGTCTACATCACTGGCGTGGCGGCGGGCGGCACCATGTTTTCTTTCGACGGGATCGAGTACGAAATATTGACCCAACTGTGATCGTTGGCGGATGGAGTTGTATTGTGAAGCTGTTGCATGTTCTTCTTATTGCCGGTTACTGCTGTTTTCTGTTTTGGTTGTCTTCGGGGCCCGTGTCGGCACCCGTGGAAATCCGGTTTGACGGGATGGACAAGGTCGCGCACGTGTGCGCTTTCGGCCTGCTCGCGGGACTTGTGTTCAACGGATTGCGCCGGTCGGGCCGGTCCTGGACGCCCCGCGCCCTGTTCTGGATTCCCGTCTGTTTCGTGGCCCTGTACGGCGCGAGCGACGAGTTTCACCAGTTCTTCGTTCCTTCCCGGAACTGCGACGTCTTTGACTGGATGGCCGATGTGACCGGGGCGCTGCTGTCCGTCACGCTGTTCTCCCTGACGCTCCGGTATTTCCGCAAGCCGGTTTCGGAACCATTGGCCGGTTCCGGAGAATAATACCCCCAGCGTCCTAACCGATTGCGCCCCCGGACGGGGGCATGGTACCCTCTTGATCACCATGCAGGAACCGGAAAACCTCGAAAACGAACCCGCACCGCGCCGCGGCTGCGCCGGGTTGTTCATATTCTTCATGCTCATCCTTGGCGCATGCTGGGGGGCCGGGCTGGGCCTGTTCCTGTGGATGGTCAATGACGCCACCTCCGACGTGTCCCAGGCCTTTGCCGATTTCCGGCCCAAAGTGGGCAGCAAGGTCTTCAGCAGCGACGGCCAGTTGCTCGGCGAATTCACCGTTGAGGAGCGCCAACTCCTGCGCCTGTGCGACATTCCCCTGAAG
>CAZOMH010000416.1:0-4706 GCA_964580415.1 uncultured Nitrospirales bacterium | reverse complement strand
CACGTCGCCGGTCTGGTTGATTTCACCACGGCCGGGCACATCGGCGGGGTGTTCAGGAAAGACCTCATCGCCCCAGCCCCAGGAACTGAAGTACTCTGGCACGCCCGCATCCATGATGCGGCAGCATGCCTCCAGCATGGTCTTGTCGCCGGTTCTGACGGCATACGCGGTGATGCCGCTGAGCGAAGAGGTGATGGAATGCACATGACCGGACGACTGATCCATGGGGGCAAAACGGCCGTCCGGCGTGTACATGGTCTCCAGGCCGCGCCGGGCATACAGCCCGGCGAGTTTCATGGCCAGCGGGTCGTGGGTGCATTCGTCCCATGCCAGCAGCGGGTCCACCAGACGCGTCGTATTGGGTATGGCCACGCCAAAACTGCGTTCCTTCATGCCGCGCTTTTCAAGCAGTTCCACCGACCAGCTTCCGCCGGCATCGGTTATGCTGTCAAGCGTCTCCAGCATGGCATGGCCTGTTTCCTTTGCCCACGCGCTGTTGCGTCCCGCGGCCATCGCCCAAAGGCCGTAGAGTCCCTCGCGCATGTTGTGGAATTCGATGAACCGTGCGCCACCCTTTTCAGGGTCAAAGTAGGAATTGAGGTTGTCCGGGTTGTCGAAGGAACTCTTCAGGTAGCGCTCAAGAATGGGCAGTCCTTCCGCGGGAAAAGGCACGCCCGCCGCCAGTTCTGCCTCCATGGAACCGACCAGGCAACGGCCCACAACGTGTGGAATGCCGATATTCACCGAGTGGAACATCTTGCCCGTGCCGTCTGCCCGGCAGTTGGAGAAGAAGAACGGCTCGTTGTCGCGGTCACGGTCATAGAGGCTGTTGAGGTGTTGCGTGCCCAGTACTATCGCCTCGTGCAGGTCCTTGCGCACCGGCATTGCGGACAGGTCATGGGCCGGGGTGTTGTCGGCAAGAAACGCCTGAACGCTGGGCCATGCCTGAACCACCTTGGGCGCTTTCATCCGGTTCTTCATGCGTTCCTCCTGCAGGCGCTTGGCCTCCTGCGCTGCCTGCGTCTCCCCCCCGGTACGCTCCTCTTCACTGACAGCAAGCAGTTTCTCGACCGTCGCGCGCTGCTCCTCCGACAGTGCCCGGCCATACAGGAGCACCTGCGCAATCTCCCCGTGGAAATAGTTCCGTTCCATTCCGGCAAAATACCGCGCCCCGATGCGGAATTCGTCCATGCGCGTTGTTGCGGCCGTGACGGGACGGGCTCCTTCCAGTTTTCCGTCGATATAGAGGCGAAGTTCTTCCTGCGCACGCACAACCGCCACCACATGCGCACCACCACAGGGATAACTGCTTTGCATCTGGTCCTTCTGCCCGCCAATGCGGCCCGCACCCTCAATGCTCAGCTGGTCAAACGCAGAAGAGGCCTGATAGAGATCCACCGTGAAACCCGGGTCGAAATCGTCCCCTTTCGCCGGACACGCGGAACACAACGCTCCGCCCTTGGCGGGTTGCCGCGGCGCGCACACAACGAACAGGGTCCATGTGTCCGCCTTCCCGGCAAAGGACGGAATCACGAGCACGGCATCCTCCCCGTCAAAGGAAATTGCCGGGCGGAGCGGTGTGCCTTCGTTGGATACCCAGCGGGGTTGCCGGGCTCCGGGGCCCAAGGCAACCTGCTCCGGGCCGGGTGCCTTGCTCCTCCACGATACGACCCGGTCGCCCTCCAACTGGAGCGTAGTCCTGTCGGCGGCGTCGAACCAGAGCAGCAGATCGGCTGCGGGCGGGGTTGGGAGAACCGCGGCAGGTATCAGAAACACGAAATGAAAGGCCAATAGCGTGGACAACATGAATGTTCCTTCGTTTCCGGATTGACTTTTGCACGTTTGGGATATAGGCTTCGAGTCAGACCATCTGGACAGTGTACTGCATGAAACCCTGCCTTCTCGACCCGCACTTCGCGGTATACACCCATCGCCTTGGGGCGGAGGCCGGGGATATTCTCCCACCGTTTGAAGGAAGGGAATATGCGTGCCTTGTCGCGCTGGGCACAACCGGCATTTCAGATGATGCCCGCCGTCACTTGGCACGCGAACTGGTGCGGACAAACTGCCGTTACGCGGTTCTGTTCGGTCCCGGCTATGACCCGTTGCTGACGGACTTGGTCTATGCGAATTCTGAAGACCCTCGCTTTAATGATCCGAACGAGGGGGTCTTCATGATGCACTGGCATGAGGGCCCCGACCCGGAAGAAGCGGTCTACAATCTGTTTGCCCTGTGCGACCACGGTGACTCGCACCACCGGGAGTTTCTCATCCTCTTCATAAACACCGATGCGGAGATCGAATCGGAGGTGCTGGACTGCGTTCCGGGACAACTCGAAGAGGGACGGAGTCTATGGGGCATACGTGAATGGATTACCTCCCGGGAAAAGGGGAAAGACGTTCCGCCACTGTCCTGCTGAGCGGTGCCAAGGGCTTGCACCATGTCCCGGCGTCCTTTACGTTCTTCTTTCCCATGTCGCATTTCGCCCGCCTGCGGCATCATTATAGTGGCGGTCGGAATGAACGGCCGCATTGGGAGCATGGAAATGAACGAAGCCGAACTGGTCACACGGATTCTTGCGGGCGAGGAAAGCCTGTTCGCCCAAATCGTCACCCGCTACAGCGGGTGCGTGTGGGCGGTGTGCTCCGCTTCAGCCACCCTGCTTCACAATCCTTATCAACACTCCCTGTTCCGGGTTCAGGTCCAGTTGCAGCGAACCGTTGCCAGGCCACGCAATATCGGTCGCGCCTGTCATCTCCCTCACGACAACCTCTGTGTCCTTCCAGCCCAATCCACTCAAGTCGATCTCAATGCCTGCCTTCTGCGGCTGATCAGAATCGTTAAGCACAGTGAAGTACACCGTGCCGCCTTCGGCCTCTCCGAAACGCTCCACATAGACCGCCGCATTGTCGCTCTTGGCGAGTGTGATTGGTTCCCATCCGGCTTGGGCGATGGTCTGTATGAGCGGCAGGTACTTCTTGAACAGCGGACGGGCAGGCTCGTACCACGCGGGATTTTGAAAATAGCAGCCCGTGGCCGCGTTTTCAGAAAAGAAACCGGGGAACATGCCGTAGGCCAGTGACCGTTGCATGTAGCGCTCGGTCAATTCCAGCGTGAAATCGTCGTAGTGCGTGTTCATCAGGAAGCAGTAGGGTTTCCGCGCGGAGAGGGCCCGGCGAAAGCAGAGTTCGGCATCGGTCATGGGCTGCCATTTGCCGCCGGGCATCCAGTTCGTTTCAGTACCGAGCACGTCGAGAAATGCGGCGGGCATGTCATAGGCGCCCAGCGCGCCGTTGGCAAACATGAACTTGCCGCGGGCATGCATGCGCTGCGCCATTTCGCGCTGCCAGGCAAAGGTGGAGAACACAGTCAGCGCGCCCACCCGGCAGGACTGCGCATCGAACACGAGCGGGATGTCCATATTGGCGAAGTGCGCCGTGTTGTAGTTGATGTTGTTGGACCAGAACTCATAGGAGTCGATATAGACGCCGTCGGCAACGGCACCCTTTTCGGCGGCCCCCTCCAGCCCGGGATTCTTGAGCAGGTTAACCGTGCTCCCCTCCTCGCCGAGGAACAGGTCGTCGAACCACACCGTGCCGGTGTGGCTGCCGCGCAGCAGCAGATGCACCGTCGCGCCGGCAAAAGGCTTGTCCGATACGATGCGCCGCTCCACAACCTGGAATTCGCGCGTGTCCGCTGCAATAGGAATGGCCTGGCAATACAGTGGCGTTCCGTCGGCATGGACGAGATCGACATACACGGAGCAATCCGCGTCCCCGACACCGGTCAAGTCGCGGGCACGAATCGAGGCCCGCACAACGAGCGCCTTGGCTTCCGTCTGGCCAACGGGAACCGTCTGAAACGCATCCACCGATTTGCCCGGCGCAGCGGCGGCAAGGCAGAGCGACTGGGCACCCCCGGCCTTCACTGCCGCATCCGGCGCGCAGGTGCCGGTGCCACGCCAGGGCCATTCCGGCACCGGTGCGGTGACCGTGTCCGTGACGGCCCCTTCCAGCCGTTTCAGTTCGGCCTGTCCCCGGTTCATCGTGTGGGGCGGGTTTACCGGAATACCGGGGTCGGCATCGAGCGCGAACACCACACCATCGCACCAGGGCGCATTGACCACGGACAGCACATTCCGGCCGGTACCGTCGAGCACGCTGGAGGCGGCGATAACCGACGCGCTCTCGTGGAGCGGGTCATCCTTCCTGTCCAGCAGCGCTTGCAGGTAGTTGACCGCGCCGTCGTAACTGCGGGGCACTTCGGGTGCGAGCTTGAGCCAGGTCGTCATGGGCTCGGTGTAGGGGAAACTCAGGATGCCGTGCTGCCCGTCCCAGGCCACATTGGACGCGCCCTCCTGGTAGGCAAATCCGAAGTCTTCCGGGTTGGGCAGAGTGCTGATGTCGGTGAAGGCCATCCAGAGCCCCTCGCGGGGGACGCGCTTTTCAAACGCCGCGGGAAAGAGTTTGTAGTACTGCGACAATGCCCCGCGAAAATGCAGCGCCGGGTCGCATGCATACAGAATCGTCCGGAACGTGGCCGCACCGGGGGACCGCTTCGTCGCGGAACTCAGCCCGAGGTCAAAGGCCGCATAGAACAGGTTTCGGTCGGCGTCATAGGCGAGCCGGTCATGGCGGGGCGCGTCGATGGGCGTGGCCAGCGCCAGACCGCCCTTCTCGCCGGTCAGCACCGCGAGCGGATAGGA
>CAZOMH010000415.1:0-4720 GCA_964580415.1 uncultured Nitrospirales bacterium | reverse complement strand
TATGCCGCGACAATGGCGGTTGACCGCGAAGCACCGTCCAAGTCGCCGGCCACGCGGGAAATGACACAGGAACTCATCGTAATAGAAAAGATGATGAAGCGCGGCGAATTCGGCGATGCGGAACGGCTGCTGAACGTGCATCTGCTGCAGCATCCCGGCCATTACTCGGCCCACCGCCTGCTTGCCCAGCTTTATCTGGACGCGCCAGCCCCGCTGGGCAGCGCAAAGCTCGCCGCCGAGCAAATCAACAAAGCGTACGAAAAGGGCGGCGCCAAGGATTTGTCCGTGATTCACGTGCTTGCCGAGGCGTGCGGCCGCAACGGAGACCCGGCGCAGGGTCTGGCCTTCCTGGAACGGCTGGATGTGCCGGGGACGGAACCCGAAGCGCGCAGCGCCCTGGCAAAATGGGTTCATGACTACCGGTCCCGTTTTGCGCTCGGCCACGTGTGGCAGTTTGCCGACGCCTATGGCGAGGTCATCTACGAGGCGGCCAATCTGGACGACGCCCTGCGCGCCTTGGCGAAAGGGGCCGTTCCGCGCGAATCCCAGTGCCGGCGCGACCGGGTGGGCGACTGGCAGCCCGTCGATGCCGTGCTGGCCTATGAATCGCCCGAGATCGCCAAATTCCTCGGTCTGGAACTCGCGCAGAAACCCAGCAAGACTTTCTTCACCCTTGTTGTTCTTCTGGTCTTGGCTATTCTGTTTGCCGCATTCGGCCCTATGCTGGTGCGCTGATCGGGAACGGCCGGTCCACCGCGGACAATTCTCTCCGGCGGAGATTCCCCCATGGCAAACTGCGTTCTCGTCGCGGCCCTGTTGGGTCTTGGCACGCTGTCTCTTGAACCGGTGAACGCGGACCCTCACGCGGGCCGCTGCGCGGAATTCCGTGTCACCGGCACCGGCCAACCGCCGGGAAACCCTTTTGATCCGGACGCAGTCCTGCTGGACGCGGTTTTCACCGATCCTGACGGAAAAGTGGTCCGCGTCCCGGCCTTTTGGAAACAGGACTTCACCCGCACCCTCACGGACGGGCAGGAGATATTGCAGCCCGAGGATGAACCGGGATGGCGGGTGCGCTTCACCCCGTGGGTGGCGGGCACCCACCGCTGTGAACTGCTGCTGGGCGAGAACGGGGCCGCCCCCGCGTCCGCCGGAACAGCCCGTGTGGAGGTGCTTGCCGCGCAGGGCCCCGTGCGCGGTTACATCCGCGTCGAGCCCGAAACTAAACGATTCCTGCAGTATGCCGACGGCACCCCCATGCCCCTGCTCGGCAGCAACCTGTGCTGGCCGACGGGCCGCGGCACCTATGACTATGACGACTGGTTCGCCGCCTTTGCCGACGCGGGGATGAACTTTTCACGGATTTGGATGTGGCCTATGGCCTTCGGAATCGAGGTCCTGCCGGGGGAACGCCTCAACTACAACCAGTTGCAGGCATGGCGGCTCGACCATGCAATGTCCCTTGCCGCGGACAAGGGCGTGGCAGTCATGCTTTGCATGGACTATCACGGCATCTTCCAGGAGGAGAAGGACATGTGGGGCGGCAATGACTACTGGCCCACCCATCCCTACAACCGAAGCCAGGGCGGCCCCTGCGCGAAACAGAACGACTTCTTCACCGACCCGGACGCGCGCAAACTTTACGTGAAACGCCTGCGCTACATGGTCGCCCGCTACGGCGCATGGCCGTCGCTGCTTTCCTGGGAGTTTTTCAACGAGATCAACAATGTCTATCACAAGCTCGACCGGGCCGACGTTGTCCGGTGGCATGGGGACATGGCCGACACCCTCCACGGCTTGGACCCGTTCCACCATCCCGTGACCACCAGCTTCGGCAGCCAGATCGAGGACAGAGAAATGTGGGCGGTGCCCTCGCTCGACTTCACCCAGTTTCACCTCTATTGCGACGGCATACGCAGCGGGCTCGGGCTCTATATCGCCGACACCTCGCGCCGTTTTTCCGGGCGCTACGGCAGGCCCCTCGTGTACAGCGAGTTCGGAGCAACCTACAAGAACAACGGGCGCGCGCTCGATCCCAACGACCGGTGCCTGCGCCAGGGGCTCTGGACCGGCCTGCTCAGCGGATCGGCAGGCACTGTCATGCCCTGGTGGTGGGAAGGCCTGCGGGAAAACAACCGTTATTCGCTCTGGCGGTCCCTCTCCGGTTTCATCAAGGACACCGGCTTTGGCGGCGCGTCGTGGCATCCGGCCGAGACCGAGACGCCCCCCCCGCCACCCCCCGACACGGCACCGCTCGCGCCGGAACCCGGCGCTGCGCCCTTCACGGTCGAACTGTCCCTTGATGCCGGCTGGAACGACCGCCCTGCGGGCGACCTGACCCTTCGCGGCCCGGAAGACGCCGATGCGCCGCCCCTGCCGTCATTTCTGCACGGATCGTCGCATGAAATGCTTCGCAGGCCCTTCACACTCAAGGCTCTCTTCGCCGAAAATGCCGCGGTCCGCGTCCAGATCGATGCCGTGTCCAACGGCACCAGGGTGGGTCTGCGTGTCGATGGAAACACCGTGCTTGAACAGGAAATCCCCAACAAGGACGGCAAGTCCGAAGTAAACGGTGAATACCCCGACCTGTTCCTCGAAATCCCCGTGCCAGCGGGGGAGCACACCGTCGAACTGGTCAATACCGGCTTGGATTGGGCGCATATCTGCAGCGTACGCCTGTCCGGCGCCTTGCCCGCGCAGGGCCGGGACACCAGCCTTGGCGCGGACGCTTTTGCCATGACCGACGGAAAGGTTGCACTCGCCTATCTGGTGGACCGACGCTACGAATATCCCAACGGGCGCGGCGCCAAAACGCCACGGTCCTGCGACACCACATTAACCCTTAGGGGACTCGCAGACGGCGCTTATGCCGTGACTTGGTGGGACCCCGCAGGCGGCACGGAAACCGCCACCATCCGCGGTGAATGCCAAAACGGCACACTCCAACTCACCGCACCCGCCTTCAAGGTCGATACGGCAGCACGGATAGCCCCCGAAAAGACCCCGTAGACCCGGCGGCCACAGCGGCAATCGCCAACCTGTCCGTCAGTTCCGTGCAACAGGGTCTTGAAAACAGGGACAGCGTTGGCGCAACTCTCCCCTCTGCGTTCTTTGCGGCCAGTGCGCTTGTCATTCAAACCGCAGAGAACGCAAATGTCCCGGTGCGGCCAATGGCCGCAACCGAAGGAGTCAGGAGTCAGAATAAGAAACTGGCGGACACTGTAAGTGGACCGGTCCTGTTCATCGTTCGGAGCGCTGAAAACGCGGCATTTGTCAGCCCGGCCCGTGAGGACCGGGTACGCGAACGACGCCGCCAATATAAAGCGCTGAAAGCGCGGCACTAACCATCCCGGGCTGTAAGGCCCGGGGGACGTCACTAACTTCTGCGTAAGAAGACAAGAAGTTGCCGGATAGTGGCACAAAGATGAATGTGCCCCCCATCCTTCCCGTGATTTCAGTGTGTTCCACGGTCACATGCCTTCTTGCGTCCGTTTTCAATCCCCGATGCCTATCCCCGCCCCAGTGCCGTCCGCAACCGCCACGCCACCCGCCCCGGATATTTCAACTGATGCTGCCAAATCCGCACCACCTTCCACCCCGCCCGCCGCAGTGCCTTCGTCACCTCCACATCCCGCGCCCGGTTCCGCGCAAACTTTGCGTCCCAAAACTTCCGGTTCGACCCCGGCCGACGATAGCACTTCGGACAACCATGCCAAAAACACCCGTCCACAAACACCGCCACCCCCTCCGGGCGAAACACAAAATCCGGCTTGCCAAACACCGGCTGATGCCGCCGCCACCCCGTGATTCCCGCCTCCTTCATAATCGCGATCAACCGCAGTTCCGTCTGCGCATTGCCGTGCGAACGGATGCGCGACATTACTTCAGAGCGTTTGGCTTTTGTGAAGACGTCGGTCATGGACTGCTGATATACCTGTTGATGGAAGGACGTGGCCGGTAGAAACCATGGTGCCATAGAACCACGGCTTATGGGCAACGCATCTTCGCGCGACTACCCGTATCTATAGCGCTTGCCCATTCTGCAAAGCAAGTGAATACCTGTCGATTGGGTTTCTTAAAGCCATGCGGCAAGGAACGCCCGTGCTCGATGTGAGGCATCCTCAACTCCGATGCACAAAGCCTTCATACTTTGGGATATTGCCATGCAAAGTTGCGCACCAACCCGACCGCCCGACTTGACAGGAAGGTCCACGTATGTTAGGATTGCGTCATCGATTACCCGGTGCGGGAGAGGAACTAGAATCGAGTACCGGGAGGACCGATGGGCGATGAACCGTGAACCTGTTGTCTCTGCCCGTTTCTGTGGATTGACTCCCTGCAGAAACGGTCCTGCCCCGAGTACGGGGCCGCCAGTTGCAGGCGGTCCCGTACGTTTCTTTTGAGCCTCCCGGAAATAATCCCACGCGAAATTTATCCGCCCTTTTTCGACGCAAGTTCTGCTAGAATCACTATAGCGGTCCAGTACTGTTGGTGCGTGATTTGCAGTGATTGGTCGTTTCAATCGTTTTGCTGGCCTGCGCAATGGCATTGTAAGAATGTGCGCCATCAACGGCCCTGGATGGCGCCGCCGGGATCGGCTTGGTCAGCCGGGGACGGTCCGAAACAGGGTTAAAAAGGGATTACATCATGCATGACACGAGGCGATGCGTATTCCAGTCGGAACGGCCATCTAGTCCGAAGGAACGCGGCCACCCTATGT
>CAZOMH010000414.1:3466-4729 GCA_964580415.1 uncultured Nitrospirales bacterium | reverse complement strand
CCCGCACATCTATGCAAACCTGATAGCGCAGCGCCTTTCGCGGAATCGCGCCACCGCATCCGTCACACTGGTACATGCTGTAATCACCTCCAGGCGGGACCAACCGTCGTTGGGGACAGTTTACCACCACTGTGCCGCCAAAGGCCCCTTCGGCGACTCACCCGGCCCGCGAAGACCATCCGGACCGGCAAGCGTTTGCCGCCGCGCTCTCTTTCACCGTATAGTATTGGCATGCCCGCACAGAAGGGGTTGCGGCGTGTGGAGCCAAACCGGCCATGAACGACATCCGAATACCGCCCGACGAAGAACTGGAGTTTTCCTTCTTCAGAAGTTCCGGACCTGGCGGCCAGAAGAAGAACACCACCGACTCGGCGGTGCGCGTCCGCCATCTGCCCACCGGACTCGTGGTCGTGTCCACATCGTCGCGGTCCCAGTTTCAGAACAAGCAGCTCGCCGTGCTCGAACTCGCCCGCCGCCTCGCGGCGCTGAACAGGCGTCCGAGGACGCGGCACGCCACCCGCCCCACGCTGGGTTCGCGCGTGCGCAGGGTGGAGTCCAAGCGGCACCGCTCCGAAATCAAGCGCCTGCGCGGCGCTCCGGGCGATGAATAGCCTCACCATGATATTGGAGGACGTGAAATGGCTTTGAACCGGTTCAACAATGCGCGCTTTCTTCTTGCCCCGCTGTTTGCGCTTTTGGCTGGAGGAATACTCCTGACAGGCTGTGCAACCGCAAACAAGGACGCCGCCGCGGCGCTGCAAAATGCCGCCCAACCGGCCTGGTCGCTCAAACTCGCCCCCCCGCACCTTGTCGTGGCCGTATCCCCCGTGCGTCAGACCCTCCAGATCGCCGGAAGTATCGGCACCGTTATCGGCGCGGGCATTACGGCCGTCCAAAATGCCTCCTACAAGAACGAAATAGGGGATGCACTGGGTGCCTATGACACCGCAACAATGATTCAGACGCAGACCGCCGCGGCGATTGCCGAAGCCGTGGGAGAAAAGGGAACCTCTGTCGCGCCCTTCGACAAGGGTGCCGCCGAAGGAGGCAATATCCGCGAAGCGGCCCGTGCCCGTTACCACCAGATTGCGAAGGCGGGACACGACCAGCTCCTCGACGTTGCCGTGACCCACGGTGTCTATGGTGTCAGCGGCGATCTGATCGTCCGCCTCCATGCCGAACTGCACGCCATACCCTCCGGAAAACTGCTGTGGAAGGACACCCTCACCTTCCGGGGCGGCGAACCGCTGGCCTTCCGCCCGC
>CAZOMH010000414.1:0-3456 GCA_964580415.1 uncultured Nitrospirales bacterium | reverse complement strand
CGGGGCAACTGATGCCCAACATTACCGCCCCCCGCCTCGCCTCCAAGTCTGGAGCAATCAGCCAGTGGACCGAAAACGGGGGAGCCCGCTTCAAGAGCGAATTCGAAAGGGCGCTGTCCATGACGCTGGCGGCACTCCAACACTCGCTGGGCGGAAAAGAGTCCGCCGACGGTCTCTTTGCCCTCGGCACCGATCTTATGTACCGGAAAGAGTTTGCAGAGGCGCACGCATGTCTCCAAAAGGCCCGCAGCCTGGCTCCGGACCGCCCGGACATCGCCAATACCATGGCTGTCAATCTCGCCCACCACGGTCAGGTGGATGATGCCATCGCCCTGTCGGAAACCATCGCGCAGGCCCACGACGATAATGCCACCGCGCACATGAACCTCGCCTGGTGGTACGCAACAGAGAAGAATCTTCCCGAACAGGCGCGGGAACACTATAACAAGGCCCGCAGTCTCGGCATGTCCCCGGTCAAGAAACTCGAAAAGATGCTCGGAACCCCGGCAACCCAATAATCCCGGCGCAGACAAAGAGGCCCACCCAATCCCCTCTGCCCTCGCAGCGTACGTCTCGCTGTCCAATTTCTGCACACACTTCGTGTGTCAAAATGGGAACGTGACAAAGTTTGTCGCCCCATAATGACACAAATTGTCGTTCCGCGTCGGTAAGCGTCACAAGAATCTTCCTCTTGAAAGCATGCGCACAACGCCAAGTCTAATATTACCAATTAGTTACGAGAACGACTGAAAATGGCATGAAACTTGATACTGCGTAATTGTCAGCATGGTCCGAACGGACTGATAAAGCAGTATATTATCAGGGGGCCGACGGACCAGGCTCAGGAGATATCGTCTCGTGGGTGAGACAGCCGGGCATCGGGCAATTGTCCGGCAGTGACGTGAGGCTGAGAGCCGACGTCGATTTCGAATCGACGTCGGCTTCTCAATTTTGGGCCGACCCGCTTTCGCTTGGCCGGAATATCAGCGGACATCTCTGGCGGGATCAACAACCCGCTCAGACGTTAAACCGGAACAGAAGTATGTCGCCGTCCTGCACGATGTACTCCTTGCCTTCCAGCCGCACCCGGCCCTTTTCCTTCGCCTTGACCATGTTCCCCGCCTCCATAAAGTCAGCGTAGGCCACCGTCTCGGCGCGAATGAATCCCCGCTGGATGTCGGAATGAATCACCCCGGCCGCATCCACGGCCTTCGTTCCCTTGCGAATGGTCCACGCGCGCACTTCAGGTTCGCCGGCCGTCAGAAAACTCATCAGTCCGAGCATGTCGTAGGCGGCTTGGATAAAACGTGTTTTCGACTCCTCGCCCAAACCAAGTTCCTCCCGGAACGGGGCCCGCTCATCCTCGGGCAACTGCGTGACTTCCATTTCCATCGCACCGCAGAAGTCAATATGGAACAGGCCCAGGGTCTTGGTCACGTCGTTCAGACCGGCGGGATCATCGTTTCCGATGCTCTCGTCGCCGTAGTTTCCCAGCACCATAAGGGGCTTCTGGGAAAGGAATGTGTAACTGCGCAGCAGTCCCGTGTCATGCGCGTCCAGTTCGAGGGTGCGCAGCGCGGCGCCGTTCTCGAGGTGCGCCTTGCACCGCTGCATCACCTCATATTCCCGGTCATGCCGCCGTTCCTTGTCAAGCCGCTCGATGCGGCGCTCAATGACGATCAGGTCGATAAGCTGGAGTTCCTCCTCCAGCGCGCGCACGTCCCGCGCGGGATTCACGCTGTCCATCGGGTGCGAGACCATTTCGTTCTTGAAGGCGCGCGCCACATGCACCAGGGCGTCCGCATTCTTCAGCACCGTCAACGCCGCACTGTCCAGTGCCTTGTCCTGGTCGGCCGATTCGTTCGGGGCAATGTCCAAAAACTCGATTTCCGCATAGGTCTTCTTCTTGGGCTTGTGGATTTCAGACAAACGGTCCACGCGCGCGTCCGGCACTTTGATGACCGCAATATTGGCGTCCCGGCTTCCATAAGCCCCGACAGCCGCATGCGCGCCTGTGAGGGCGTTAAACACGGTTGTTTTGCCGGACCGTGCCATGCCGATGATTCCTACACGCATAATTGTCCACCTTTCTGATGACGCTGCGCCCGCAGACGCACCGGGAATATGCTACCATACACAAAGAGGCGCGAACGGCCCCCCGCACAGCATACCGGGCGGCGGGCATGGAGGGCAAGCCGATGCTCGAAACCGTGGACCTGAAAGCAAAACTGGGCAAGGAAGAATACCGCGCCGCACAGGAAACACTGGACCTCCAGTTGGGCGGGGCGCAGCGGCGGCTGCACGCCGCCGGAATTCCAGTACTGATTGTCTTTGAAGGATGGGACGCAGCCGGCAAGGGTTCAACCATCAGCAGGCTGGTGCAGCCTCTGGACCCGCGCGGCTTTAAAGTGCATAACGCAACACCCCCCACCGCCCTCGAACGCATGTACCCGCCCATGTGGCGTTTTTGGAACCTGCTGCCGTCCCGGGGCGCCCTCGCCGTGTTCAACCACAGTTGGTACAGGGAGGTGTGGAATGAGCCCATGGAAAACGGCGAAAAGAAAGACCTCGCCGTCGCATACGAGCAAATCCGCGTCTTCGAACGCCAACTCGCCGATGACGGCATGGTCATTGTGAAGTTCTTCATGCACATCAGCGCCGAAACGCAGGCCAGGCGCTTCAAGAAGCTTCAGGAGGACCCGGCGTTTGCCTGGAAAGTCGGGGCCGCCGAAAAAAAGCGAAACAAACAGCACAACAAATACGCGGCCCTCGCCGAAGACATGCTTCGCGAAACTTCAACGCCTTACGCGCCTTGGACCATGATCTCGGGAACCGACGAACGTCTGCGCAATCTCAGAGTGGCGGAAACACTGGCTGCTTCCCTTGAAATAGTGCTGAACCGTCCTGCACCTCCTCCGGCCGCGGCGCCGGCGCTCCCTCCCAGGCGCACCAGTCCCCTTGACCACATCGATCTGGACTTGTCGCTCCCGCGCGCGGACTACGACAAACAACTCCCCAAGCTGCAGGCCGAACTGCGCCGGCTGCAATACCTCTGCTATCGCAAACGCCTTCCCGTGATTCTCGCCTTTGAGGGGTCCGACGCCGCGGGAAAGGGCGGCGCAATTCGACGGCTGACCCGCGAACTCGACCCGCGCGGATATGAAGTGGTGCCCATCGCCGCACCCGACGGCGTGGAAAAGCTCCACCACCACCTGTGGCGCTTCTGGCGGGCGCTGCCCAAAGCCGGACATTTCACCGTCTTTGACCGCACATGGTACGGCCGTGTGCTGGTCGAGCGGGTGGAAGGCTTCGCCAAACCCGAAGAATGGATGCGCGCCTACCGCGAAATTAACGAGTTCGAGTCCGGCCTCGCGGCCCACGGCATGGTCGTCGTCAAATACTGTGCATATTCCGCGCGCGGCCACCTCGTGATTCCAGCACCTCGCGGCCAGTGAT
>CAZOMH010000413.1:0-4745 GCA_964580415.1 uncultured Nitrospirales bacterium | reverse complement strand
CCCGGTGGTCGGGTTCAACAGCCGCCTGCACAGCATGCAGGCCGCCGTGCTCAAAGTGAAACTGCGCCACCTGGACGAATGGAACGGGAAGCGCCGCCATTTCGCCGCCCTGTATTCGGAAGGACTGGCGGGTACGCCCGGCCTGGTCCTGCCCGAAGTGATGCCGGGCGCGGAACCGGTGTGGCACCTCTATGTGGTGCGCCACCCGCGCCGGGACGATCTCATGGCGTTCCTGAAAGAACGCGGCGTTTTCTGCGGTATTCACTATCCGGTGCCGGTTCATATGCAGCAGCCCTATGCGGGGGTGCGCACGGTTCCAGAGGGTGCCCCGGTGACCGCCGCCGAGGCGTCCGAACTGCTTTCGTTGCCCATGCATCCGGACCTGACCGACGAACAGGCGGCGCACGTGGTCGAATCGGTCCGGGCATTTGGCTGAGGACGCGCGGCGCATGCCCAATCAGGCACGAATGACACAGACCGCAACCGACGCCGCGGTCCCGAAGGACGGCGCGCTGGACCCGTCCAGTTGGGCGGTGCATTGGGGTCGCGGCCGCAAGGGCCAGGCGTTGGCGCTGGTCCAGGCCTTCGGCGATCTTGTGCTGCTTGCCTGCGGGGTGGTTGTTGCGTATCTGATGATCTATTCCTGGCCGTCCGTTCCGGGCGGCGCGCCCGCCACGATACCGGCCATGTTTCCCGCCCTGCTGCGCACCGTGCGCGCCCCTGAGTTTGCCCCCTATTTCCCGCTGCTGCTCATCGTGCCCGTACTGCGCCTGCTGGTGTTCGAGTGGGTTGATCTGTACCAGACCAGCCTTTGCGACACCCGCCCCTTCCACGGCGCGGGCAAGATGCTGAAGGGGGTGCTGCTGGGTTCGGCGCTGATGTTTCTGTTCTTCAGCGGCTACCGGACGGTGCAGCCTGACCAGGCACAGCCCATGGTGTCGCTGTTTCTGGCATACGAGGGGCTGCTGGCGTTCTTTATCGTGCTGCTCTACCATTCATCGGTGCTGATGGGCGTGCTGGTGCTGCATGCTTTCGGACTCTGGCGCACCCGCGTGGCGGTGGTTCATGACGGCACCCCTCCGGACGGGCTTTTGCAGGCGCTGCGGTCGCCCGCCACCGAGTACCAGTACATCGGCGAGATTGCGGCGCGCGAGGGGGCCGACGCGGGCACCGCGGTGCTGGGCGGCCTCGGCGAACTCAAGACGCTCATCAACCGCCACCAACTGGACGAAGTCATTCTCGCGCTCGACCCCGCAG
Organism: uncultured Nitrospirales bacterium; assembly: GCA_964580415.1. Lineage (GTDB taxonomy): Bacteria > Hydrogenedentota > Hydrogenedentia > Hydrogenedentales > CAITNO01 > CAITNO01. The sequence goes on along the minus strand of CAZOMH010000413.1, from coordinate 3,488 downwards.
GCATGCCGCCGGAACAGCGGCTGGGTGTGGCGCAGACCTGCTGGAGGATGGGCGCGCAAATCAAAATGTGTACGCCGTTCCAGCCCTTTTTCCGCACCAGCGCCCTGCCCGAACTGGTCGGCGATGTGCCCCTGCTGCGCGTGGAGAACCTTGGCCTTTATGCGACCGCGCCGCAGGTGGCCAAGCGCCTGATGGACATCGTTGTTTCCGCCGCCGGCCTGCTGGTGATCTCGCCCATACTGCTTGTGCTGGGCATATTAATCAAACTCGACTCGCCCGGTCCGATGTTCTTCATTCAGGAACGGGTGGGTCTGAACGGCCGCACTTTCCGCATGATCAAGTTCCGGTCCATGCGCGCCAATTCGGACCCCGCCATTCACAAGCAGTTTCTGGAACAGATGATTCAGGCGGAGGGCGGCCATCACGAACTGGATGCGGCGGGAAAGCCCGTCTACAAGATTGTGAATGACCCGCGCATCACGCGGATGGGCAAATTCATCCGCAAGACCAGCCTGGACGAACTGCCGCAGCTGTTCAACGTGCTGCGCGGCGACATGAGCCTGGTGGGGCCGCGGCCGCCCATCCAGTACGAGGTGGACGCCTACAAGGACTGGCATATGAAACGGCTCTACATCCGGCCGGGCATCACCGGTCTGTGGCAGGTGAGCGGCCGCAACCGGCTTTCCTTTGATCAGATGGTCCAGCTCGACATCGCCTATATTGAACAGTGGAACCTGTGGACGGACATTAAGATTCTGGTGCGCACGATCCCGGTGGTGCTCCACCTGGATCAGGCGTTCTAGGGGGGGCGGGTCATGCCGGGACGGCACCTGAAACGGTATATTGCCTACAACGCGGGGTTGTGGGTGGCTGTGGCGCTGGTCGGTGCGCTGGTGCTTACGGGCGCGCGCCAGTACGGACACGCCGTGATGGCGCGCCAGACCGCCCGCCACCTGCTGGAAGGAGCGCGCAAGGCGGCCGACCGTGGCGGACTTTACGAGGCGCAGCGCGCCATCCGCGCCGCATTGGAGGCTTATCCGCCCATATTGCCGGAAATCGCCTTCGATTTTGGCCGCACCATGACCGGCATGCCGCTGGTGCAGGCGGAGATGACCCGGCTCGACAAAGAAGGCATTGCGCCGCTGGGAGACGCCGCGCGTCTGGCGCTGGTGCTTGCGCGGGGCGCTTCCCCGAAGGAACTGGCGATGGCCCGCCCGGTGCCCGGCGCCGGCGAATTGAATCTGTGGCTGGGCCGCTCCGTGCTGGCGCGGGGCGATGTGGCCGGGGCGGCGGAATGCTTCCGCGTGTTTTGGGCCGGGCAGGGACCGCGCCGTTCGGAAACCGCCGCCAAACTGCTGTCGAAGAATCCAAAGAAGGGTGAAGAAGAGTATGCCGCCGGGAAACGGCTGATCTTCAACGGTCTGCTGCCCGAGACACTTGCCGCCTTTGACCGTGCCCGCGCCATGGGATACGAAAACGCCGACATGATCTTCTGGAAAGGGGCCGCGGCCGAATTGGAGGGGCGCGGCGAAGAGGCGCGAACCTTCTACGCCGACGCGCTCAAGCGCCTGCCAAACCACCGTCTGGCCCTGCTCCGCGCAAAGGCGCTGGAAAAGAAGTAATTCTGCCGGGTGCCCGCGGCGAAGCGGAGCGCACCGTCCCCAAAGCAGAAGAGGCTTCCAGCCTCTTTCTTCCAGCGCTTTGCCCGCGCAGCGAACGAATGAAAACAACACGGCAAGTAACACTTTGGCCGATTGGAAAACGGTTCTGTATGGCGCCCAATGTGCCCGGGATCGCCTTGCCTGATTCGCTCAAAACGTCCATGAAGCGCCAGATTTGGAGTGTGCCGTACCGCAGGCGTTCCGCCTGCCTTGTCTTGGTGCGGGAACGAGGCCACAAGGGAGGCGGGACGCCTGCGCTACGGCACACGGCTAAAATGTCACCATGGCAAGAACACTGCGCCCGCCGGGCATTCAGTCCGTTCCGCGCGCCCCGGTGAATCAAGAACGCGGCAGGATGCCGCGTCCACTTTACGGCGCAAGTCCCGTTATTGAACCTTCAGCGCTTTTCTCAATGACACCAACTCGGACGCGTTGGCAGGCGCGGCTTTGAGCGCATCCACAGCCTCCTCCCGACGGCCCAGCCGCAACAGCGCCGCTACGCGGCGCGCGATGTCCGCCGGTTGGGCGGAACCGGCCAGTGACTGTGTCTCCGCGTCGAGCTTCTGATAAATATCGTCCATCGAAGGAGCAACATCCAACGGATATTCAAGGGGCGGGAAGGGCTCGCGGGTCTCGTTTCGCTCCTTCGCGTCCTTCCACTTGTCCAGAGCAGCCTCATACTCGCCGCATTGCCAGAAAATCTCGCCCGCGGCATACGTCATCTCGGGCCAAAAGAGCGTCCACGACATTCCTTCCTTTGTCATTTCCTCCCTGGCCAAGACTGGCCCCTCGTTCCATAGGCAGCGTACAACGCCGAATTTTGCGACGCCATAAGGCATGTGGGACAAACCTCCCCGTCCCGGCAGTCGCATGAAGATGAAATCGAGGTCGGCGGCGCGCAAGGACTCGTCGTAGTAGGGCATATACTGCATCTTGCCATGGGCGAGGCGCAGGGAAGGATTGCATGCAAGCTGCTCCGCGCGTTCATAGGCGGCACGGCCCGCCTTCCAATCACCGCCATTTTCCGCGGCAAGACCGCTTTCAAGTACGGCCGCATACTGCGAGACATACGAAGCGGTTTGTTGATAGAGAGAGATGTTGAGGCCCACCAACCCCGCAACCAACAGCAAGGCGCATGCAAGCGCAACACGCCATGCGCGTGAAGCGGTTGGCGCGGGGAGTTCCATCCCTTTCTCTTTGAAGGTGGGCCCAACGACCAGCGCGGCAAATATTGGAAACAGTGACAGCGCCTGGAAGGGCTGTACCGCCAGCATCCAGAACAGCACCGCCAGCGCGCCCAGCGCGGCGATCCCCAATCGTTGCCGCGCTGCATCCGGGCTGCGCACCAGTCCAACCCACACCTGCCGTGCCACCCGCCACCAGAACCAGAAATACCCGGCAAGACCGAGGATGCCGGTCTCGAACCAGAGCAGCAAAGGCATGCTGTGGATCGCCGTGCCCATCCACTTTCCCGGCTCGGCGACAGCGCTGAATACAGCGGGCGAAGCGCCAAGACCGCACCCGAACAGCGCATACTTGGGCAGAAGTTTAAAAGCGAGTCCAAACACGTACAGCCGTGACCGATAAGAAGGGTCGGGCGAATTGAAGCCGCGCAGCGCCCGCCGCACCAGCATCTCCGCATAGCCGCCCGCCGCCAGGAGGACAAGGAGGCACAGCACGGCTACTGCCACGCCCAATACCAACCAGACCCAGAGCCTGTCTTTAGGTCCCCCCTTGAGGGGGGTGGTCGGCGAAAGCCGACCGGGGGGTGTTGCCTCCGCTCCCTCCCTTTGACAAAGGGAGGGCTGGGGTGGGGGCGTATTGAAT
>CAZOMH010000412.1:915-4767 GCA_964580415.1 uncultured Nitrospirales bacterium | reverse complement strand
CAGTTGCGCGCAAGCTCGCGCACGTGGTTCATGCCCGCATTCGCGCCCACAATGGGTCCCGAATTTGCGATGCCGGCCACAAGCCGCCGGTTCTCGTTTTCCAGATACTCCAGCCGCTCTATCGCCCGCACGTAGGGCGCCGCCGCGTGGCCCAGCGATATCAGCAGTTCCAAATCTGCCTCGTCGTACATGCGCGCCGGGGTCTCGCTGCGGGCAACGATGACCCCCACCGCCTCGCGGCCCAGCACAATCGGCGCGATAAGCGTGGTGCGGATGGCGCGGCGTCCCTGCGTGTCCAGGTGTTCGGGCAGCAGCACGCCCTTGTGCTTTTCCATGGACTGCAGCGACAGGTCCACCAGCGGCTTGTCCCGGTCAAAATTGGCCGCCTCGGCGCGGGGCAGCGCCGTGAGCGACTTCTCCCCCTCGCGCCGCAGCGCGATGCACACAAACAGCGGGTCAAGCCGCTCCTTGAGCAGTTCGATCAGCGTATCCACCAGGCCGCCGACGGAATTGGCCTGGCTCATGGTCCGGCTCAGGTTGAACAGATCGACCAAATCCTCGGCGGTTCGCGGACGGCCCTTGCGGATCAGACTGTCGCCGCTTTCGTTGGAATAGAGCGGGCGGCCCAGCGCCAGCGCCGAAGTGTCCACCGAGCGCCGCGGAAGCGCGGGCATGGAACTTTCCTGCTCGGGCGCGTTGATGATGCAAAAGATGGTTGAGCCCACGGCGACCTCATCGCCGGCGTCCAGCCCCGACTCCTTCACCGGGGTGCCGTTCAGGAAAGTCGCGTTGCGGCTGCCCATGTCTTCCACCTTGGGCTGGTCGCGGTCCAGCGTGAACCGGCAATGGTGGCGTGAAACAATGGGATCGTCAAGGCTGATGGTGCAGGTCACGTCACGGCCCACGATAATGGGCACGATGCCGATAAGCCAGCCCATGCCCCGGCCCTCGCCCCGTCGTACTGTCAGATAATACGCCACACCCGTTACCCCGTTTGTCCCATTACTCCTGGAGTCATGGACGCATGACGCGTTCACCTCCAGGTTAGATTATGCCCGACCAGGCGGCGCGCTGACAAATACCCGTGGTTTGAATGCTGCCGAACGGGCATTCTCAACCTGCCCAAAACAGACGGCAAGACGCCGCCCGAGCCGGCCCGGTCCCGTGGCGGAGGGTTGCCGCAGGGAGAAGTGGCCATCGAGAACCGGTTTCAAGACAGGGAGGACAGAAGGAAAGGTTGGTCTGTGGCGCGCTGGCCAACACGTCCCGGCCCTTCGGGCCGCCCCCCCCTTGAGGGGGGCTTGGGGCGGGCGCGCGGTCTGTTTGTGGTGAAATGCATCCCCAGCCGGCTTATGTCCCTCGTGTCTTTCAATGGCGGGAAAGCACGCTTTTGGAAACGCCAACCCGGTATTTACGCCCGATGCCCCGATGGGATACTATGTCGGCTGTGTTTGGCCTGAGGGAAACCGCTTCGTTTTGGGTGCGCCGACTGTTCAGGCCACAAAGTCAAACAGGAAGGAGACCCGCGCATGTCCGGCAAACTTACCCCGGAACTGATAGAGAAACTGCTGTCCGTTGACAGTCCGACCGTATCCAACGCCATTGAACGCTTCAAAGTGCGGCCGCGGCGGGACGGCTTCATGGGCCCGCAGATCGTGTGCCGCTTTCCCGACCTCGGTCCTGTGGTGGGCTATGCAACCACCTGCACCATTGTTGAGTATGACGAAGCCTTTCCGCCCGATCCGGCCGAGCGGTTCAAGTGGATCGAGTCCATCGCCAACGCGCCCAAGCCCTGCGTGAGCGTGGTAAAGGACATGTGCCACCGCAAGGGCTGGTACTCGCACTGGGGCGAAATCGTGGGCACCCAGGTGCAGGTGCTCGGCGCGTCGGCCATTATTACCGACGGCGCGGTGCGCGATCTGGAGGCGCTGCGCGCCATGGGCATGAAGGTGTGGAGCGAGTATGTGGTCGTGTCGCACGGCCACATCGACGTGGGCCAGGCCAATATTCCCATTGAGGTGGGCGGACTCGTGGTAAACCCCGGTGATCTTCTCCACGCGGACTGCAACGGCGTGGTGGCGATCCCGCCCGAGGTGCTTGGCGGACTGGCCGAAGCCATCGACGCCGTGCTCGACAACGAGCGCAAGACGCTGCACCATTTGCGCACCGAGGGTTACGACCTTGAAGCGCACCGCCGCCAAATCGAGCATTGACAGACGGTGCGCGTCCGTAACAGGCAGCCTTTCGCGCATTCACACCGTCCCGGCGGGCTCCGGGAACGGAGGGACACCCCCGCCGAAGGCGGCCCGCCGTGTTTCTCCCGTCGCAATTCCGGGTGTTCCGGGTTTACAAAGGCCGCTTCGGGGTGTATCTTTAGGCAGGAGCCGCGTATTGCGGGAAACACACCATGCTTGAAGAGATGAACGCCGCCGACATCGCCGCCCTGCTGCCGGTTCGTCCGGAGGACGGGCACAAGGGCACTTTTGGACACTTGTTTGTGCTGGCCGGATCGCGCGGGTTTACCGGGGCGGCGCGGCTCGTGTGCGAGTCGGCGTACCGGTCCGGGGTGGGCCTGGTCACGCTGGGCGTGCCCGGACCGCTGGCCGACATCGTTGCGGCTTCGCTGCGCGAGACGATGACGCTGGTGCTGCCCGCCACCGTGTCGGAAAGTTTTGCCCGCACCGCACTGGTCCCCGCGCTCGCCTTTGCGCGCGGCAAGGACGCTGTTGCGCTTGGTCCCGGCCTGTCGCGGCATCCCCAAACCGCCCTGTTCGCCCGCGAGATGGCGTTACAATGCCCCGCGCCCATGGTCGTGGACGCCGACGGGCTCAACGCCCTCGCGGCCGAGGGCGTTTTCGGGGGATTTGGCAAGGAGGGTCCCGCCGGACCCCGCGTGTTCACGCCCCATCCGGGCGAGATGGCACGCCTCACCGGCCTGGGGGTCTCAGAAATCCGCCTTGCACGGGTCCAGACGGCCATGGATGCCGCCAAGACATGGAAGGTCGTGGTCGTGCTCAAGGGGCACGGCACCATCGTGGCCGCACCCGACGGGCGGGCGGCCTCCTGTCCGACGGGCGGTCCCGGACTGGCCAAGGGCGGCTCCGGCGACGTGCTGACAGGTATTATCGGGGCGTTGCTGGCCCAGGGTATGGACCCTTTTGGGGCCGCCTGTGCCGGCGTGTATGCGCACGGCCTTGCGGGCGACATTGCCGCCCTGCGCATGACCTCCCGCGGCATGATTGCGGGCGACGTCATTGATGCCCTGCCCGCGGCATGGCACGAACTGGAGGGATGACATGGCCACGCTGCGCGAGATCGGTGAATTCGGACTGATTGCGCGGGTGACGCGCGCCCTGCGGCACCCGTCCGGCGTGGTCGAGGGGGTCGGCGACGACTGCGCCGTCCTTCGCTTCGGCAATGCGCTGCTGCTGGCCACCTGCGATGCATCCATTGAGGACGTGCATTTTCGCCGCGATTGGGCTTCCCCCCGCGACATCGGATGGAAAGCGGCCGCCGGCGCCATCAGCGACATCGCCGCCATGGGCGGCGACGTGCGCTATGTGCTCGCCTCGGTGGCCTGTCCCGCCGATTCGGACAGCAGTGTCATTGAGGAGATTTGCGGCGGCATCGCCGCCGCGGTCGAGTCCTGCGGCGCCGCGCTGGTCGGCGGCGACATGACCGGATCGCGGGCCATGATCGGCATCGACATTTCCGTCCTCGGCGAGGCCGTGGACGGCCGTTACCTCACCCGCGCCGGGGCAAAGCCCGGCGACGCCGTCGCCGTCACCGGCCACCCCGGCCTGGCCGCCGCTGGTCTGCTCGCGCTCCAGCGCGGCATTGACGCCGCGCCGC
>CAZOMH010000412.1:0-905 GCA_964580415.1 uncultured Nitrospirales bacterium | reverse complement strand
CGCTCATCGACGCCCATCTTCGGCCCGTGCCGCGCCTTGCTGAAGGACGCTGGCTCCTCAACCGTCCGGGCGTTCACGCCATGATCGATCTCAGCGACGGCCTTCTCCAGGACCTCGGCCACATCGCCGAACGCAGCGGCGTGGGCATCAATGTCGATTCTGATTTGGTTCCCCTTGGTCCAGCACTCAACGGGTTCGACAGCATACTTTGCGAACCCCTCGAATGTCTCGCCCTCTCCGGCGGCGAAGACTATGAACTCGCCATCGCGCTCGATTCCGCCCTGGCATCGGACATTTGCCGCGACTTCGCCGAACAGTTCGGCCGGCCGCTCACCGTCGTCGGCGGTGTCGAGTCCGGTTGGAACGGCATCCGCCTCGACGGCCAGGAACCGGGCCGCCGCGGCTTCGACCATTTCGGCCCGGCGTAGGCGGTTTTCAGGCATCGCGCCCAAAGTTAAGGCCGATGGGACGTATGGGACCCATGGGACCTATGGGAAGAATGGGAAGAATGGGAAGAATGGGAAGAATGGGAAGAATGGGAAGGTCCCTGCGTCCAAAACCCCATCGGTCCGATGGGTCGCATACGTTCCATTAGTCCCATGGGTCCCATTGCCTTCTCCCCCGAACTCCTGCAATTGATAAATCTGCCCAATCGCGTTTGCAATGCCGCGCATGCGTTTGCGACACTGGTCGGGTTGTCCGCAAACCAACCCAGAAGGCGCTATTCTCATGAGCAAGATTACGAGGCGTGATTTTCTGGCCGCGAGCGCGGCCGCATCCCTGTTTACCATCGTCCCGTCGCACGTGCTGGCGCAGACGCCGGGCGCCGCGCCCAGCGGCAAGCTGAACATCGGCTCCGTGGGCGTGGGCGGCATGATGGGCGGCAACGACGTGCAGAACGTGTC
>CAZOMH010000411.1:0-4771 GCA_964580415.1 uncultured Nitrospirales bacterium | reverse complement strand
CCTGCCCAACGGCCGCGTGCTCTATCTCCGCTGGGAATACACCGACACGCCGCACACGCACGACCGCGTTCTTTTCCATATGAACCCCGACGGCACCGGGCAGATGGAGTACTACGGCAGCAATTCCTACTGGCCCAATTCTTTGTTTTACGCGCGGCCCGTTCCGGACAGCCCGAACAAGTTCGTCGGCATCGTGAGCGGCCACCACGGCGTGCCGCGCATGGGTGAACTGGTGCTCTTCGACGTTTCCCGCGGCCGCCGCGAATGCGAAGGCGCCGTCCAGCGCATCCCCGGCTACGGCAAGAAGATCGAATGGGGTGCCGATCCCCGCTATGACTCCCCCCTGATCGCCGACAACCTCGTCGATGCCTCGTGGCCCAAGTTTCTGCATCCCTACCCGCTCAACGACAAGTATTTCCTCGTGTCCTGCAAGCCGACGCCTGAATCGCTGTGGGGACTCTACCTCGTCGATGTCTTCGACAACATGCTCCTGCTCCGCGAAGAACCCGGCTATGCCCTCTTCGAGCCGGTCCCCCTGCGCAAGACGACACGCCCGCCCGTCATCCCCGACGTCACCAAGCCCGACCGCGACGATGCGCTGGTCTATCTCTCCGACGTCTACGCGGGCGGCGGCCTGCGCGGCATTCCGCGCGGCGAGGTCAAGGCACTGCGCCTCTTCACCTACCACTTCCTTTATCCCGGCATGGGCGGGCCGCAGGCCGTCGTCGGCATGGAAGGCCCGTGGGACATGCGCCGCACACTCGGCACCGTCCCCGTCGAGGAGGACGGCTCCGCCTACTTCCGCGTCCCGGCAAACACGCCCATCTCGGTGCAGCCGCTGGATTCGGAAGGCAAGGCACTCCAGCTCATGCGAAGCTGGTTCACCGGCATGCGCGGCGAAATGGTCTCCTGCGTCGGCTGCCATGAGAGCCAGAATTCCGCCCCCCCGCAGCGGCAGACCATGGCTTTCCTCCGCGAACCTTCCGGAATCGCTCCCTGGCGCGGCCCCGCGCGGGGCTACAACTTTGACCGTGAAATGCAGCCCGTTCTGGACAAATACTGTGCCGGTTGCCACGACGGCAACCCCTCCATCCCCGATTTCAAAGACCGCACCCGCATCACCGACTACAGCAGCGTTTTTCACAGCGGCGGTGTGGATGCCGGCCATTTCTCCATATCCTACGCGAACCTGCACCGTTACGTGCGCCGTCCGGGACTGGAGAGCGACTACCACCTGCTTACGCCCATGGAGTTCCACGCCGACTCCACCGAACTGGTGCAGCGGCTGCGCAAGGGCCACCACAATGTGAAACCCGACGCGGAGGCATGGGATCGGATTATCACGTGGATTGACTTCAACGCCCCCTTCCACGGCACATGGACGGAGCTCGCGGGCAGAGACCGGGTCGATCCTCCCGCCGCCCGAAGGCGGGAAATGCTGAAGAAATACTCCGGCATGGACACCGACCCGGAGGCGGTTGTCGATGTCCACGCCGAACCCTCCGACGGTCCAATTATCCCCGATGCAACGTTCAGCGACCAACGGCGGGTCCAGTGTGCCGGATGGCCTTTCGCGGCCGAAGAAGCCAAACACCGCCAGGAGGCCGGCGGGCCTTTCGAAAAGACGGTCGATCCCGGCAATGGAAACGCACTGCATCTCGTGCGCATACCCGCGGGCTGCTTCATCATGGGCGACGCCGACGGTCTGGCCGATGAGAGTCCGGCCAGCGCGGTAAACATTGCCTCTCCCTTCTGGATGGGCACCTGTGAGATCACCAACGCCCAGTTTGCCTGTTTCGACCCGAAACACGACAGCGCCGTTGAGTCCCGGTTCTCCATGCAGTTCGGCGTGCGCGGATTCTATGTCAACGGTCCCGATCAGCCCGTTGTGCGCGTCTCGTGGAACGAAGCCATGGCTTTTTGCGAATGGCTGGGCACCCGGACCGGTCAACGCTTCACACTACCCACCGAGGCGCAATGGGAGTACGCCTGCCGCGCCGGCACCGACACCCCGTTTTTCTACGGAAACATTTCCGCCGACTGGTCGGCCTATGCCAATCTCGCCGATGCCAAGCTCAGTGAGTTTGTCTGCCACACGTACAAGAAAGAGCGCGAGCCCTGGCCCGCCGCAAGCAAGTACGACGACTGGATTCCCAAGGACAAACGCTTCAACGACGGCGGCTTCCTGTCCGACGGCACCGGTCTCTACAGGCCCAACGCATGGGGCCTCCACGACATGATCGGCAATGTGTGCGAATGGACCCGGAGTGACTACAAGCCCTATCCCTATTCGGACACCGACGGGCGCAACGACACCGCCCCCGGCAAGACCAAAGTCGCCCGCGGCGGTTCCTGGCGCGACCGGCCGGCCCAGGCACGTTCCGCATACCGCCTGCCCTACCGCGCCTACCAACCGGTCTTCAACGTTGGCTTCCGCGTTATTTGCGAAGAATAGATTTTCCGGACCTTCGCGGGCCCGGGTACAGGCACCTGTTTCCGGTGCGGGCTTATGCAGCAGAGCCAAACTGTTGGCGGAAACAGGAGCCAGTCCCCCTGTGGCTTTCTGCCGGGAATCGCCGCCGAAGGCGGTCTGAGGCTGCATAGAAAATGTGGGATAGGCGCCTCGCCTGTCATGCCTTGGGTACTCGGTGCAAGCCGGCAGCCGAGGGCGGCTGTCCCACATTCCGGAGCCGGCTTTCTCCAGCGAATGGCCGCGGCAGACGGTCCGAGGCCTGCAATGACGGCTTCATTGGGCCCCGGCAGGCAATCGCGCTTCCCGTGATTGGGGCCGGTCAACCTGCTAATATAGTTCCTTCGACCAACCAGGAGGGTCATGCCGTGCGAACGACTTTTACAATGGCACTTATCACGACCTGTACCCTCGCCGCATGCGGCGCGGCGACGGCTTCGCCCTCCGAAATGGCTGCGGCGCACAACTGGGTGGACGCCAAATTCGGGGACTCCGCCAGCACCGCGCCTGCGGGAAGCCTCGCGTTGCTCAGCCATTTCGATGTGGTTTGGCGGAACTGCCGCGTCGACCGTCCCCTCACGCTCGGCACCCGCGAGTACCGGCACGGCCTCTTCACCCATGCCCCCGCCGATGTGCTGGTGAAATTGCCCGCGCCGGGCGGCACCTTCGCCGCCTCGGTGGGCGTGGACACCAATGATCAGACCCGCGGCGGCCGCGGCAGTGTGGTCTTCTCCGTTGCGGTGGGCGCCGCGGCGGCGGCCTTCAAATCGCCTGTGCTGCACGAAGGCATGCCGCCCGTGCCCGTCAGCGTCAACCTTGGCGGTGCCACCGACTTCCATCTTCAGGTCGGTGACGGCGGCGACGGAAACGCCTGCGACCAGGCCGACTGGCTTGACGCCAAGGTCATTCTCGCCGACGGCAGCACGGTCTGGATCGGCGACCTTCCCATTGTCGAGGGACAGACCGATGTTGCCGCACCGACCACGCAGGCCCCTCCCTTCTCGTTCAAGTACGGCGACAAGACCTTTGCCGAACTGCTGCCCGCGCTTGCCACGGAATCCACCGTCACACAACTCGACACGGCCCGCGTTCAGCACGAACTGAAATACCGCGACGCCTCGGCGGGACTGGAGGTGCGCTGCGTTGCCGTGGAGTATCTGGACTATCCCACGGTGGAGTGGACGCTCTACTTCAAGAACACCGGTGCGGCCGACACGCCCATCCTTTCCGATATTCAGGCACTTGACACATCCTTCAACCGCCTTGCCGACAGCGTCTACAACCGCTTTGCACGGCAGGGCGAGTTCACCCTGCACCACCACACGGGCAGCATCTGTGCGCCCAACGACTACGAGCCGCACACCACCGTTCTCAAGGCGAAGGAAACCAAACAGCTCGCCTCGGCCGGCGGCCGCGGCAGCAACGGCGATTTCCCCTATTTCAATATTGAATGGCCCGGCGAGGGCGTTATCGCCGTCGTCGGTTGGCCCGGCCAGTGGCGGGCCACTTTCGACCGCGACGACGCGGCCGGGTTGCGCGTGGCCGCGGGCCAGGAACAGACCCACTTCACGCTGCACCCCGGAGAGGAAGTGCGCTCGCCCCTCGTCGTTCTCCAGTTCTGGCAGGGCGATCCGGTGGATGCCCAGAACACCTGGCGGCGCTGGATGATCGCGCACAACGTTCCGCGCGTGGACGGCAAGCTCCGTCCCACCCATCTCTCGGGCTGCTCCTCCCACTTTTTCGGCGAAATGGTCCGGGCCGACGAGGCCAGCCAGATCAAGTTCATTGACCGCTACGTCGAAGAGCGCATCCCCATCGACTATTGGTGGATGGACGCCGGCTGGTACATCATCGCGTCCGACTGGCCCAACACCGGCACCTGGGAAGTCGATACCAGGCGTTTCCCCCGCGGTCTGCGCGCCATCACCGACCATGCCCATGAAAAGGGCATCCAGACCATCGTGTGGTTTGAACCCGAGCGCGTGACACCGGGCACCTGGCTCTACGACACCCATCCGGAGTGGCTCCTGGGAAAAGACGGCGAGCAGAAGCTGCTCAACCTCGGCAATCCCGAGGCGCTGCAATGGCTCATCGACCACACCGACAAGCTCATGACCGATCAGGGCATTGACCTGTACCGGCAGGACTTTAACATGGACCCGCTCGATTACTGGCGCAACAACGACGCCCCCGACCGCCAGGGCATCACCGAAATCCGCCACATCACCGGCTATCTCAAATTCTGGGACGAATTGCTGCGCCGCCGTCCCGGCCTGCGCATCGACACCTGCGCCAGCGGCG
>CAZOMH010000410.1:0-4776 GCA_964580415.1 uncultured Nitrospirales bacterium | reverse complement strand
AGCCGGCGCGGCGCACAAACGCGCGGCACGGCGCGCCGTCGGCGCCGGTGAGGCGCATCGGCAGCACGACGCACTCGTATTCGCCCGCGTCACACTGCGCCAGCCGCAGGTTCTCCACCAGGAACACCTCCGCGCCCAGCAGAATGAGGTGCGCTTCCGCCACACAATGGTGGGAACCCACGGACGGCCCGTCAAAGCCCACCATCCGCACACCGTCGGCCACGATGCGCGCGGCGGCGTCGGCCTCAAGGCCGACAAAGCCGGCGTCGAAAGGGGCTCCGTCCGGGATATCCGAATTGCGGGTGCGAAACAGGACGCGCCGGGGCAGGGGTGTCCGGGGCAAATCCGCCGCATGAATGGAACCGGCGCCGCGAAAATCCAGCAGCAGAGCATTTCCAAAGAAAACCGAGGAATCCAGTTCGTCAAGTTTCTTTCCGTCGTTCAGGAAGTGCCACGGGGCGTCGCAATGGGTGCCCGTGTGGGCGGACAGAGAAAGCTTTGACAGGTTGTAAGGCGCGCCCTCCGACGTGCGTTTCACGGGGTCGAAATGAAACTCGTTGTCGCCGGGCCAGACGGTCATACCGGGCCGCATCGGGATGGTGACGTCAATCCATTCACGGTTCATCATAACGATCCTTGGAAACGGCGGAAGAGGCCGGGGTTGAAGGCGTTGTCCCGGGGCAACGAAAAAAGGGGCGCGGCCGGTTTTGGCCGCGCCCGGCACGGAAATCCTACTTGGTCGGCTGGAACCAGATGTTCCGGTACTTCACGGGGTTGCCGTGGTCCTGGAGCAGGAGCGGTCCGGCCGCCGCGTCGGTCTCGCTCACGCCGCCCGGCGTCGGTCCGTCCAGTTCGGCGTTGTCGTGGACCAGTATGCCGTTGTGCAGCACCGTGATGCGGGCATTCTTTGTCTTGTTGCCCGCTGCGTCAAACTCGGCCGTATGGAACGTTATGTCATAGGTCTGCCACTGCAGCGGCGGCAGCACGGCATCGGCGATGGGGACGGCCTTCTTGTAAATGCCGCCGCACCAGTTGTCCCTCGGGCCGTTGCCGAAACTGTCCAGCACCTGCACCTCGTAGCGGCCCAAAATATACACGCCGCTGTTGCCGCGGCCCTGGTCGCGTTCGTTCGGCATGAACGGCGTCATAAACTCGACATGGTACAACCCGCTGCCCAGTTCCTGGTTCGTCAGCAGGCTGCTGCTGCACACCTGCATGGACCCGTCGTCCTGAACGCACCATTCCTTCGGAATGCGCGACCAGTTGGCCCCGACGTTCTTGCCGTCGAACAGGTTGATGCCGTCCGCCGGACAGGCCTTGCCGCGCGTCGGCGGTTCGGGAAACACGCGCTTCAGCGTGAATTTGCCCTCACCCTTTGCCTTGAGCGCGCCGGTGAAGGTTTCATTCGCGATCTCGCCGGTCACTTCGGCCTTGCCGCCCATGTCGCCCAGCTCGACATCGCCCGAAAACGACGCCTCGCCCTTGTGGCCCTTGCCTTCCACCCGGACTTTTACTTCCGACTTGCCGTCGCCCACAAACAGTACGGCACGAAACTCGGTCTTGCTTTCCGCAACCACCTGCGCGCGAATCGTCTTGCCTTCCCACGCCTTGCCGGCGATGGAACCTTCATACACGCCCATCACCTTGTCGTCGTCTTCGGCCCGGGCAATGCAGGCAAAGCCCAGCGCCACGGCAACAAGCGCCACAATTGAAATACGCTGCAACATGATGTCTGTCTCCACATTAAAGTCACATGTTTTGCCTGAGCCTATTCCGTATTCAGGCAGCCCAAAAAGCTCAATAACTACGAACGTTCACACATGCGCCTGGTTCCCGAGCTTCTTTTCCAGATAGTAGACTGCCACCCCGCAATACGGTTTCAAGCACCCTTGATTGTCGGTGGCATTCCAAACGTTTAGAAGTTTCTCAATAAATGCCCTTGTTCGGATTCCAGGTCTTTTCGCATTTCCCAACGCCGTTTGGTAAGCCTCCACCACGGCCTTGCGGTTGCGCACAAGCATGCTTTGATTCAGATTCAGGGTCTCGTTGAGATCACGGTCGAAATCGGGGTCATCCGATACGATTCTCCCGTCCCCCGTATACCTTATCTGCATGCGCCTATGGTGGCTGGAATTTGCCGGGCTGTATTTGATGTCCCTGTCCTGCTGTTTGGTTCCGCAATGCTGTTCCGCAGGGGCGCTTCCCTGATTTCCCATGCAGCAACCCAGCATATTGTTGTAAAGGAGCTGCTCATTGGGATATCCGCTTTGACTGTGCCAATGCTCTATCTTCATCTTGCCGGCTCGGTCGGGAATTCGCCCCATGCAATATGCGCAAAGGCTGCCCTGTTCTTGAAGAAGCACTGCGCGAACGGCGTTCTTCACAGGGCTGAAATTTGCCCCGTCATATTCTGCGCCGGGCTGGGTGCGGTAGTGGACAAGCGCCGCCGGTTCTTGCCCTTTGGAGATTGCCCTCATTCGGGATATTCCCCGGGGGACTCAAGCATGGTGATGAGCGATTCGGCGCGGATTGTCTCCGGAATATCGCCCCTTACCTCGTCCCGCAGTTCACCAAGCAGGGTCTTGGCGGTGTCAAATTCGTTGTCGTCAATATGGCCAAAAATAACCCCGAGCTTTTTTGTGACAGCATCGTCACGGCTCCGGGCTCCCATCAACTCCTCAAGAATCTCGCATGAATCCAGTCCCTTGGCCTGCCTGGGAGTCCATGAGAATATGTCATGCGGCAGGCTCTCGCCAGCCTGGTATGCCAGACCGGGATAGGGTCTGGATGACAGAATTCGTATCTGATTCGCATCCACTTCGCCAAGCACCTGGGGCGAGTGGGTGGTTATAATGAATTGGCAATTGGGAAACGTCCGTGTCAGTTTCGGAACTATCATGCGTTGCCATGCCGGGTGGAGGTGCAGCTCTATC
This sequence comes from uncultured Nitrospirales bacterium, assembly GCA_964580415.1. Taxonomy (GTDB): domain Bacteria; phylum Hydrogenedentota; class Hydrogenedentia; order Hydrogenedentales; family CAITNO01; genus CAITNO01. The sequence continues at coordinate 1,843 of CAZOMH010000410.1, read as the reverse complement.
TCGTCAATGAGAATGATTCCGTTCCCGCCCAGCGGGTCACTGAGGGTTGGATTGGCTATGGCAAGCCGCCGCGCCAGATCCCCTATCATTGCGAAGAGACCTTTTTCGCCGTCGGACAGTTGATCGATGCGCTGTTTTCCCCGGTTTGTGGCCACCTCCATGCGCAGGGGGTTGCGCTTCACAGCGATACTGGAAAGTTCCGGCAGAAAGGCGCGGATGGCCCGGCGGACTGCCTCAAGTTGCCGGTCCGGCTGAAACGATTCGGCCTCCGCGCGCTGTTCGTTCTCCAAGTCCTCACGGTTTCTGTACCACTCGAAGAAAGTTCGAAAATTGGCGCTGCCCGAAAGCGCGTCATCATAGGCTTCCAGCAGATCAAAACGTTGCAATGCGGGAACCTTTAGAGAGACGCTTTGCACGGCACGATTGACCGGATAGTAGACGAACAAGGGCAGGTTAAGCGCTGCATTCGAAGCCCCAATGTCGTCGCGCATACGGTCGGCCCAGGCGTCCAGTGAACGGAAGCTGCTTTGAAGCGGTGCGTCTGCGGGCCGCTCTTTGGGATTTCCCCCTTTGCGTGTTTTGACGAGGCGCCATGACAGTTCCTGCTCCCCCTCAAGCCCATGAAAGACGCCTGTCAACGTCATATGGGCGTACCATTTGCTGTTATGGATGTCATTCTCGTGAAGTTCGCGTCCCTTCGATTTGGCAGATTGAATGCGTGCGACCGCCCAAGAAAGCATTAGGGCTATGGCGTCAAGCACGGAGGTTTTACCCGCGCCGTTAACCCCCACGAAAACATTGAGTTTGGAATCCAGCGTCAGTTCCACGTGACGGGCACCGCGGAAATGGCTAAGTTCCAGTTTCGTAACTCTCATAAGATTATCCTTGTCGCTACCGGCGCTCCATTCTGCCTTAGCTGCTTTCGCTGAAAGAATAGGGTATTCTTTATTATCCAGGCTCCGGACGGCAACCGCGATTGACAATAGCATACCGTGCGGGGCCGTGCAACGGCCCCGCACACGGGAGTGCAGTACATGCCCCAGATATTGGTGAATGAGCAGCGATTAACGGTTGCCCCGGAAACCGGACTGTTTGGGTTGCGCGACAAGCTGAAACCGGGGGCCGATGTGCTGGTGCGCAACGGTGCACCGGCTGCCGAGGACTGTGTGTTGGAAGAGGGCGATACGGTGGTGCTCATCCGTCGCGGAGAGATGCCGGCACCCTCCGATTTGGAGGCACTCATGGCCGCACGCCACACGCCCGGTGTGCATGCCCGGCTCAAAGCCGCCACGGTGGGTATTGCCGGACTGGGCGGACTGGGTTCGACCGTGGCAATCGCGCTGGCCCGCACGGGTGTGGGGCGATTGGTCCTCGCCGACTTTGACGTGGTGGAGCCGAGCAACCTCAACCGCCAGCAGTATTTCATCGGCCAGATAGGCCAGTACAAGGCGGAGGCGCTCACGGACAATCTGTCCCAAATCAACCCCTGCGTGCGGATCGACCGTCACACGGTCCGGCTGGGGCCGGACAATGTGGCCGAGATATTCCACAACGCCGACGTGCTCGTGGAGGCCTTCGACGGGGCCGAAAACAAGGCCATGCTGGTGGAGGCCTTTCTGGGCGGCTACCCGGACCGGCATGTCGTGGCCGCATCGGGCATGGCGGGTCACGGCCCGGGCAACGCTGTGCGGGCGCACCGCGTGGGCCGCGGCCTTGTGCTGGTGGGCGACCTGACCACCGGCGCGGCACCGGGCACGGGGCTCATGGCCCCGCGCGTGGGTATTGCCGCCTGCCAGCAGGCCAACGCCGTGTGCGCCACCTCGCTTGCGAGTATGTTGCGAAC
>CAZOMH010000409.1:0-4800 GCA_964580415.1 uncultured Nitrospirales bacterium | reverse complement strand
GGTTTCGGAGACTTCCTCGATATGGCGCATGGCCGTTCTTATGGCATCGCTCTGGCCGACGATGGACAGGGAATCCATTCCCCGCGACAGCTGCCGTCGGAGGATTTGCACCTCGCGTGTGAGTTCCTTGAGTTCGGCGAGGCGCCGGATTTTTCCGACCACGTCGTCGAAGACGATGGGTTTCATGACATAATCGCAGGCGCCTTTTCGGAACGCCGTGATTGCCGTTTGCAGGTCCGCGAAGGCGGTTACCATGATAATGCGCAGTTCCGGTTTGAGGCGTATCATGTTGTCGAGCACGTCGATACCGTTCATTCCGGGCATCATGATGTCGCACAGGACAATATCGGGGTCCCAGTTTTCCAGGGTTGCCAGGCCCTCTTCTCCGGACGCGGCGGTGCGGCAGTCCATCTCCCGCCGTCTCAGCAGTCCGGCCAAGTCCTCCCGGAACAGCGCTTCGTCGTCTATCAGCAGGATTTTCGTTTTCACACCACGTCTCCCTTTGGGCCACCGGAAACCGGCGACGATTCCTGGGTCACGGGGAGCAGCACACGAAAACAGGCGCCGCCTTCAGGAAGGTTCTCAAATTCAATACGTCCCTTGTGGCCGGTGATGATGGATTTGGCTATGTTGAGTCCCAGCCCCATTCCGTCGGGCTTGGAAGTGTAAAAGGCGTCGAACATTTTGTTTTGGGCCTCTTTCGTTATGCCTGTTCCCGTGTCGCGAAACGCCACCTCGACCATTTCTTTGTCACTTCGTGTGGTCACGTTCAGACTTCCTCCCTCCGGCATCGCCTCAAGGGCATTCAAGCCAAGATTGAGGAACACCTGAATCAACTGGTCCGGTGTCGCGGTTACTTTGGGTGAATTGGACGCAAGTTCCATGCCAATCTGGCAGCGTTTGGCGCCTTCGTGAAACCGGACCACATCCAGCGCGTCCGTCACCAGCGCGTTGATGCTGTAGACCGCCGGTTCCAGACACAGGGGCCGCGAGAAGCGGGAGACCCCGTAAACGATCCGGGAGATTCGCGAGATTTGCCGTTCCAGCACATCAATACTCTCGCGCCAGAAATAGGGATCGTCCTTCTCCTGCATGAGGTTGAGCCGGGTCGAAAGGGAGGCAAGCGGATTTCCGATTTCGTGGGCGAGGCCCGCAGCCACCACACCCAGTGTGGCCAGTTTGCTGGAACGCAGCAGTTCCGCCTCCTCGCGTTTTCGGTCTGTTACGTCGAGCCCGAAGGAAATCGTTCCGACCGGCTGTCCCGCTTCCCGCACCTCATTGTTGCTCCAGGCAATTTGACGGTCCTCGCCGTTTTTCGTCAGGATTGGTCCTTCCAAATGTCTGGGTGTTCCCGTTGTCAGACTTCCGAGCAGCTTTTCCCGCGCGCCCGGATAGCGGTCTGCCGGTATAAGCGTGTCCAGCCAGCCGGGCCCGTTGAGTTCTTCGCGGGTGTAGCCGGTGATACGCGCGGCCGTCTCGTTGAAGACCCGGAGTCCAAGGTTTTTGTCCAACCCGATCACGATGACGTTGGCAGTCCTTATGAGGTTTTCGGCGTAATCGCGCGCCGTCTGCGCGCTCTTCTCCGCCCGTCTGCGGTTCCGCATTTCTTCGAGCAATCCGAGGTGCTTGGCCTGAAGGCTTGCCCGGGAATCCACCAGCTCGCCGATGGAGTAGTAAAAGGCCGCGAACAGGAGCATGATGCCGCCCACGAGGGAGAACCATCGCAGGTTGCCGCGCACCACGGAATTGTTGCCGACGATAATCCAGTCGTCCAGGGAGCGAATATCTTTTGTTATGTCCAGAATCACCGTCATCAAGAGGAAAATGCCCGCGAGAACGAGAACATTCCGGACGAATGTCTTTTCGGGCAGTGCCTTGATCAGCAGCACGGCGGGCGCGTTAAGGATAAGCACAGCCAGCAGCGTCAGAATATTGTTCACAAACGGGGGGCGCCAAATCTGATCAATGAAATGGCCGGTCAGTTCAACCCCAAGAGCGCAAGAGATGGCCACCGTGACAATTTGTGTCATCTTGGCTTGCGCGAACCAGGAAAGCGGATGGCGGTGCGCCGGTCGCCCGGCTTTGGGAGAAGGCGCGCCGGCGGTTCTGTTTTCGAGAGCGGGGGACTGGTCGTCGGAATGCATGGGCCATACTCCGTCTTGAAGATCGATGTCACCGTCATATGGCACGGAGACAGCTCCTGACACCGGACTTGTTTCACTGCTTGGGGAAATTGGCAAACCCGGGGTTGCCGTCCAGATTCCGGTTCGCCGTCCAGCCCGGCCCGTCGTGCATCTATCATAGCATGACATTTATATAAAGGGGACCCTGTCTTGCATGCAGTTTCAGCGTTCTTGATCCTGGCGGGGTTTCCGGGGTGTGTTTCGGAACCGGGGTTGGCGCCTTTCGGGGGACTGCCCCCGTTGCCTGGTCGTGTTCGGACAGTGCTTGTCCTGTTGCCTTGCTTTGCCCCCCAAGAAGAGCACCAGGTCGCCCGTGGGTATTGTTGTGTGCCCCCCCTCCGGGAGCAAGAGCGGCAGCATGGCGGCACTTGCCCAAGAAAGTGTCCTCCCCGATTCCGGCGGGATCAGGAATTTTGAGTTTGCATTCGCAGCGGCATTGGGGTACAATTTAATGACTGACCAGTCAGTCTCTTATTTGGTGTTGGTCCGCGCCAGTTGTCGGCAAGGTATGGTCTCCCACCAAATAGTCGCACTCAGGGTTCTTGCCAGGGTTGGCGAGGACCGCGTATTTACCGCAGCCATCTGCCAAGATTTTCCACAACCGTCCCGGGGAATTGGTTTCCGGCGAAACCGCCGCCGTTCCTGCAGACGGCAGAAAGGGTCCATGACCCATGAAAACACCCCAACCAGTGCATCCGCGGGGTATTAAGGCCCGCGTCCTGCTTTCCAGCGTCTTTGGTCCCTATGCCCATGACGATGAATATGGCAGCCGCGCCATTAACCCGATGGAGCTGTACCACAACCAGGTAACCCGGGTTCAGGGCCCCTTTTCCCTGCGCATGTTTCACCGGTCTTTTGGACTGCTCATGATCCAGGCAAATCTGGAGTGCCCCTGCACGGTGCTGGATTTTCCGACGCAGGACCGGTTCATTGAGGAACTGCGTGAAAAGAGCTACGATATCATCGGCATCGGCGGGATTCCGCCCAATATCGGCAAGGTGGAGCGCATGTGCATGCTTGTGCGCGAGATACAGCCCCATGCGACCATTGTGATTGGCGGCCATATCGCGAATGTGGAGGACATTGAAAGCCGTGTTGCCGCGGATTATGTTGTCAAAGGCGACGGTATCCGCTGGTTCCGGGAGTTTCTTGGACAGGACACAGAGGCACCGGTGCGGCATCCGGCGGTGTTGTCGGCTTTTGGCAGCCGCAGCTTCGGCATTACGGCGCGCGAAAAGAAGGGGGACACGGCGGCGATTCTCATCCCGTCCGTGGGCTGTCCCATGGGCTGCAATTTCTGCTCCACCTCCGCCATGTTTGGCGGCAAGGGCCATTGCGTGCATTTTTACGAGACGGGCGACGCCCTGTTCGAGGTGATGGAACGGCTGGAGAAGGAACTCCAGACCCAGTCGTTCTTTGTGATGGATGAGAACTTTCTGTTTCACCGGGCACGGGCGCTGCGCCTGCTGGAACTGATGCGGGAACATGGGAAGAGCTGGGGGTTGAGCGTGTTTAGTTCGGCGCGTGTGCTCAAGTCATACACGATGGACCAGCTTGTTGGCCTGGGCATCTCCTGGGTCTGGATGGGCCTCGAGGGCCGCGAGAGCCAGTACGGCAAGCTGTCCGGGGTGGACACCCACGAACTGGTCCGGACACTCGAGGCGCACGGCGTGCGCGTGCTTGGTTCCACCATTATCGGCCTCGAAGAGCACCGGCCGGAGGACATGGAAGACATCATCGACTGGGCGGTGAGCCACGACACGGTGTTTCACCAGTTCATGCTGTACACGCCGGTGCCGGGCACGCCGCTCCACCGGCAGCACAGGGAAGCGGGAACGCTGCTTTCTGACGAGGAAATGCCGCCCGCCGACACCCACGGCCAGTACCGCTTCAAACACCGCCACGCCCACATTCCCGCGGGCGAGGAAACCGGCTTCCTGCTCCGCGCTTTCCAGCGCGATTTTGAGGTCAACGGTCCGAGCCTGCTGCGTCTTTTCCGGGTCACGCTGACGGGGTTGAAGCGTTACAGGGACCATGGCGACGCCCGCATCCGGGAACGTTTCCTGCGCGAGGCGAAGTCCCTGGGCGGCGTCTACGCGGCCGCCGTGTGGGCGATGCGGAAATGGTACCGGCACGATGCGGTCATGCATGCCAAGGCCAATGCGGTCCTTCATGATCTGTATGCGGAATTCGGCTGGAAGACGCGGGTCGTTGCACCGCTGCTCGGCCGTATCGTCCACGTTTCCACGCAGCGCGAGGCGAAGCGCCTTGCAGGCGGCTGGACCTATGAACCGTCCACGCACTGCGACAAGAACCGCCGCATGCTGGAAGTGGAGCGCACCCTCAAGGCCGGCCGGGAGCATGTCCGCTCCGCCGAAGCCCGGTGGGTTACGCACGAGGTGCCTGTCGCAGAGTGACGCGGATTCCACGGGAGAAGAATGGGACTTGTGGGACGGGTGGAAACACACCCCAAGAGCAAATGCGTTCCTGGCCGGGGGTATCCGGGCTAGCGCGTTGCGGAGAACAAGTTTCCCCATTTCTTTTGAAGCAGAATCAACGAGGACAATTCGATTGAACCGGGATTGGGGCGGTAGTTCAGGAAGAATTCCACGACCTG
>CAZOMH010000408.1:0-4802 GCA_964580415.1 uncultured Nitrospirales bacterium | reverse complement strand
GATGGACCAGCGCGTGGCCGCCGGTGACACGGCGGACATCTTCGATGCCGTCAAACGCATCCGCGACTTGGGCATGGCGGCCGGAATCGCGGGGCACACCACAGACACCATCCAGTGGGCCGCCGACCATCTTGAACTCGATTTCTTCATGACCTGCTACTACAACCCGAGCGACAGGACGGTTCAGGTTGTGCGGGACTATGAAGACGAAGAGTATTACGGCGAAGAAGACCGCGACGCCATGTGCGCGCTCATCCGGCAACTACCCGCCCCGGCCATTCACTACAAGGTGCTGGCGGCGGGCCGCCATGACCCGCGCGAAGCCTTTGCCTACGTCGCCCGGGCCTACCGCCCCGGTGACGCCGTGTGCGTGGGCGTGTTCACCAAGGAAAACCCGGACATGGTCCGGCAGGATGTGGACCTGCTCGAAGAAGCGCTGGAACGCGCGGGGAAATAGCCATGGTTGCGAGGCTGCCGTTTCCGGCAGCCTTTCCTTTGACAAGGAATACGGACGCGGTGTCTTCAGTGAACCGTGTCACGCCTGCGGCCTGCTTTAGGCGGGACACGCTGTTACGCGAGAGGCACGTCGTAATGGACTCTCGCGGGTTCCAAGAGTATCTCAATGGAGCGTTCCGCCGCATCGGCCACATTTACGCGCACGGGTCCTTCCATATACGGCAGTCCCCAGCAAAATTGCTGGCCGCCGGCGATGGTCTTTACTGCGCCTGGCGGGCGCTCTGTTCCGGGATATGAGAGAAAGACCCGAACCGGCGTGGCGTTCTTGTTCGACAGGACCAGTTTCTTCCAGTGCGCGGGCTGGGCGGGGATGATTCCGGCAAAGTCGCAAGACCGGCATTTTGGCAACCGGTTAGTGTCCCAGCGGACCATTGTTTCACGGAGTTCACGATAGGCTGCGCCGTGCCAGATTTCATCCAGCGTGCTGCGGGTGAAATCGCCAAGATCGTAGATGCCCTCGTAGTCGAGGCAGCAAAAGCCGGCGCGTCCGTCGCTGTAGATGACCATGTTTCTGAAGGGCCAGTTGCAGCGCATGCGCGCGGCCGCTGCCGCGGGGGCTTCCCCCGTGTCCCGCCCCCAGTGGTGCAGCGGCTGAAACACCACTTCGTCCACGCGCTCCTGCCAGTATTTCCGAAAAGACTCCCGTTCGGCGAGGTTTTCCGGCATTTCGATCAGGCGCACCGTCACATGGGGCAGGCCTTTCCCGGCGGCTTTGCGCCGCGCCATGAAGTCCAGCAGGTTTTCCGTGACCCGGCGCAGATCGCCGCCCACACGGATGGCGGCATACGTCTCGGGATTCAGACTGTCCACGGAGACAATCATGGCGTCGAGGCCGGCTTCAAGAAGCGCGTCGCCCGTCTCCGCTGTCAGGCACATGCCGTTGGTGGCAATCGACACAGTCTTTAGTCCGGCGCTCTTGGCCAGCGAGATAAAGCGGGGGAGCCGTTTGTCCAGCAGCGGCTCGCCGTCCATAAACAGGCAGAGCGTTTCTATCTTGTCCGCGTGCCGCGCCAAATCGGCGACGATTCGGGCGTACAAAGGCTCCGGCATATCCGCCCGGCGCACGGGCGACTTCTTGGCCGCGCACATGGCGCAGCGGAGATTGCAGCGCGTGGTTGTTTCCAACTGGATGACACGCGGACACGCAAGCGTGTCCATTTTCAACGGGACACCGTTTGTGGGCATGATGGCGCACCCTCATTTATTGGACGGTGCATGGCGCGGCGGACGCCTGCCCGTCGGGGTCAATCGTAACGGGTATTGATGAAGGATGCAACCAGCGGAAGCCCCGCGCGAAAGACACGCACTCCACCGCGCTTGTCGCGTTTGAGGGGTGTCCGGGCAAAGGAAACCGAAGGACCGCGCTATTTCTTGGCCCGGGGTTTCTTGGCCGCCGCGGGCTTCTTGTTTTCCGGCGCCGCGGTTGCCGCGGCGCCGTCATCCCCCGTGTCGTCACCCGACATTTCGGTCATGCCGATATTCTTGATCCCCGCCATGTTCACGGCGGCCAAGGCGGTCATAGTGGCCTGATGGTTGGCGTTGGGGTCGGCGTCAATCACGACACCGTCCGGCTTGGTGACGGCCAGTTCTTTGACCACATCTGTCAGGTTCTTGGGGTCCACGGGCTTGCCGTCCACGCGGTATTCGGCGTTGGCGCTCACTTCAACCAGAATTTGTTTCGACTCTTCGGTCTTTACCGAAGGACCGAGATCGAGCACGGCCATGTCGAGTCCCTTGAGATCGACCAGCGGCGCCACAAGCATCATGATGATTAACAGCACGAGAAACACGTCCGTAAGGGGCGTGATGTTGATTTCTTCCAACTGGCCGCTGCGCGAGGATTTCATTGCGGGGCGCTCTCCCCGGTCATCTTCACCTTTTCCAGTCCTTCCGTCAATTCTTTGCCGCGGTTCTCCGGAAGGGACTCTATGGCAATGGTGGTCTGTTTGAATCCGGCCTTGCTTGCCGCCGTCATCACGTTCATGACCGAGCGGGTCTTGGTCAGGGCATCGGCGCGGATGACGAGCGACTTCTCCACGTCCGGCTCACTGGATTTGGCGCTGAGCGTCTCGGCGAGGCGAATCGTTGCGACCGGTTCGCTGTCGATGAAGTAGAGCCCCTCCTTGGTAATCTCGACGAGCAGCTTTACCTTGGTCAGGGGGTTTGCGCCCTTGACGTCGGGAGGATGAATGTCCGTGCGGATCGTCTTGAGCATGGGGGCCACCACCATCATGATGATGAGCAGCACAAGGAACACGTCCGTAAGGGGCGTGATATTAATCTCGTCCACGAACTTCTTGCCACTCTTTCCGCCGGCAACCTGCATGGGAAACCTAAATCTCCGGGGTCTGCCGGGGCCGGGCAGCCTGCTGCGGCATTTGCGGCATGCTGCCGGGCTGGGCAGGCGCGCCGCCGGTGCGGCGGTCGGACTGCGAAAGGAAGAGCAGTTTCAGCAACTGGAAATCCTCTTCCCAACGCGACACGACTGTGTGGAAGTAGTTGTTCATGGCCACGGCGGTAATGGCCACGGCCAAACCGAACGCGGTTGCGATGAGCGCCGAGCCGATACCCGACATAATCTGGGGAGCCCCCCCCGCCGCGCCGCCGCCGGCCTGGGCCATTTCGCCAAAGGTCAGCAGAATGCGCACGACCGTGCCGAACAGGCCAAGATAGGGGGATACTGTGGCGATGGTGCCCAGCACGGGCAGACCCCGTTCCAGCCGCCGTGTGGCCAGGTTGGCCGTGATGTCAAACTGGCGTTCAAAATCGCCCTTCTGCTCCGCCAGAGTGCGCACGCCCATCTGGGCAACTTCGCCCAGGAGACCGCCCACCTCGTTGCAGCACCGCGCGGCACCGCCCAAATTGCCCCGGTGCAGCTCATTTTGCAGGACCTGAATGACCTCGACAATATCGCGCCGGTTGGAACGATAGAACCACCAGCGCTCGATGAACACGGCCACCGTAAACAGCGAGCAGGCGAGAATGGGCAGCAGCACAGCCCAGTCGTTCTTGATAGCGAAAAGAATCATTTGCATTAGATGTGTATCCGCAGTTGATTAAAGAAAGAGCACGGGTAAAACCCCCGCATCTGGTGCTGGAAACATAGCCACCCCTATATATTGGGCTGATCGCCCCGGCAATGTCAAGCCGATGGGGCATTATGTCCTGTTTACCCAAGTTAATACCCCGTCAGCGGAAAAAGTGTCAGGTATCGCGCGGGAGACGCCCCACTGTTTTCGAAGTGCAAGCGACCCTTCGGACGGGGCTCCCGCAAGGCGCATTTCATGATCAGTATAGACCGGTCCCCTTATCCGCTTGCCGACGGGGAGAATCTGTTGGATCGGAGTCAAGAATAAGCCGGGGCGCGGGAGAACCCGCGCCCCGGCATGTTCCGCTCCGCGTATGTTGGTATTACACGTTAAAGTTGTAGCCCTGTTCGTCGTGCTGGGTGACGTCGAGACCTTCGGTCTCGTCCTGGGCGCTGACGCGCAGTCCGATTGCCTTGTCAATAACTTTGAGCAGGATGTAGGACACCACACCGGACCAGACGGTTGTGACCGCCACGCCGAGGACCTGTGCGCCCAATTGCGCGCCAATGCCCAGATCGTTGACAGGGTAGCCGCCCAGGAGTCTGGACGCAAACACGCCGGTGAGCAGGCTGCCGATGACTCCGCCGATACCATGAACGCCGAAAGCGTCCAGCGAGTCGTCATAGCCGAAATAGCGTTTCATGCTGGTCGCGGCAAAGAAACAGAGGGAACCGGCGAGAAAACCAATGACCATGGCACCCATGGGCCCCACGAAGCCGGAGGCGGGAGTGATGGTGGCCAGACCGGCCACGGCACCGGAACAAATGCCCAGGACGCTGGGTTTCCCGTGCTTCATCCATTCTATGGTCATCCAGGTCATGCCGGCCGTGGCCGCCGCCAACTGGGTGGCCATCATGGCCATGACGGCGGTGCCGTTGGCGGCCAGGGCGCTGCCCGCGTTGAACCCGAACCAGCCCACCCACAACATGCCTGTGCCGACAACCGTCAGGGTCAGGCTGTGCGGCGGCATCATCGTGCCCGGGAACCCGCGGCGTTTGCCCAAGACAAGCGCGCACACCAGGGCGGCCACGCCCGCGCTTAGGTGGACCACGATGCCGCCCGCGAAATCGAGCACGTTATGGTCGGCGAGAAAGGCGCCCGGTCCGCCCCACACCATGTGGGCGACGGGGTTGTAGACCAGCACAGACCACAGGGCCATGAAGAGCAGCATGGCGGAGAACTTCATGCGTTCCGCGA
>CAZOMH010000407.1:0-4808 GCA_964580415.1 uncultured Nitrospirales bacterium | reverse complement strand
GCGGACTCCGTCGCCGATTCGGTCCACCACATGACCGGCGAAATGACGGAGGCGCTGGGCGGAAGCATACTGCGCACACTCGGGGCAAAAGTCACCGAGGCGGGTCTGAACGGATATCTCATTCATCGGCTGGGAAACAGCACGGTGCGGATGCTGCGCCCTGTCGAGGAACCCCAACGCACCCCGTAGGAATACCTGCCCGGACTTGGATGAACAGCATTGCCGGATTGAGAAGCCCCAATGCCAAAGGAGATCAGAAACATGGAAAAGGACATCACGCTTGCAGCGGTCGTTCCGGTTGGCTGGCTGGGCGGATTTCTTCTTCTGCTGCTCTACACGCTGGCGTCGCCCTTCCTGTTCATTTATGCCCTGTTTCAACCTGAAGGACTCAGTGACATTCCGGGACTCTTTGAGGAGTTGCTTGGCGGCAGCGGCCAAACCGGCGGCTGAGTTGGACGGATAGAACTCACACCATGACCGAACCCGAATCCAATATCCAGACCGACACTACCGGCCCCGCCATGGGCGGGATGGATTGTGCTGTGGCGGTGCTGGTCTATTTCGGGCTTGCCCCGTTCTTTACTCCATGGCTGCGGCATCGGCGCGATTCGCTGGCCGCGCATCATGCACGGCAGTCCGACGCACTCTTTCTGCTCCTCTACACGATTATCCTGTTGTTTGCCGCAACGGTGGCCGTGCTCTCCGTGGTCATGCTGCGCAACCGGGCCGTGTATGACGCCGGACACTACGAGGCGTGGACGCTGAGCATCTTCCGCAAACTGCTCATTGCGTGGGCAGTGTTCTGGGTTTACGGACTGGGCCTCGCCGTCTCTCGTTCACGCTCCGATATTCCCTGGATTGGCGGCTTGGGCCGCCTGCGCGGAACGGTTCTCGTGCGCCTTGCACTGGCGGCAACGTTTCTCTTCATCTTTGTCGGCGGCGCGCTGTCCGCCCGCGCCTCGGCGCTCGCACCGGAAGCTGCGCATCCCGCCAAAGCCTGCCTGCTCTATGAGGATGTGGACGGCCGCTATCCGCGCTGGTTGTTTGCACTGGGGTATTACCCCGCCATCGAAGCGGCGCACCGGCGTTGGGGCGGAGATGTCTCATTGCGGCGGCTCACACGCGAAAACCTGCTCGCCGCCACAGGTGAGGCCGAATTCCTTTTCATTGGGTCCCACGGCATGACCCAGGGCATCCTGCTCCAGTCGGGATTCGTGACCCCGGCCGATGTGTACGCCGCGGGAGAACACCCCCAACTCCGGTTCGTATATCTGGCAGGGTGCGACAGCGGCGCGATGAAAAAGGGATGGGAGGATGCCTTCGCCCCGGCGCGGGTGGTCACCCAGGAAGGATTGACCCCGCTTGTGCAGCATATCGCGTGGTTGTGGTTCTCGGCGCCAACGGCGGTACGAAAAATGTAGGACAGCCGCCCCCGGCTGTCACTTCCTGTACATCCGCCACAAGCGCTGTCCGCCCCCGAACACACTATGGGAACCGGTGCGCTCCGTTCCGCGTTACGGAACTGCGCACCCCCTACCCCTACCGGCGCGGGGCTTCCCAGGGGAAGGGATAAGGCGGCAGCGGCTGCGCGCCGCCGTGATAGTAGTCCATCAGTTTCACCACCGCCTCGGGTTCCAGCCGCCGCACATGCCCCAGCGTGTGCGCCGCGTGCAATACCTGCGCCGTGTGCTCCACCTTCTCCAATTTCATATAGGCCTCAAACACATCCCGGCCGACGGTGAGCGCGCCGTGGCAGTCGAGCAGCACCGCATCGTAGTCGCAAATCCAGGGACGGACCACGTCGGCACCCTCGCGGCTGCCGGGCGTGGCGTAGTCCGTGGTGGGAATGGCCAGCAGGCCCATGATCACCTCGGGCACGACCGGGTCGGTCATGCCCAAACCCGCAATGGTCATGGCCGTGGCAAAGGGCGGATGGGCATGGACCACCGCGCCAATGTCCGGGCGTTCTTCATAGGCCGCCAGATGGGTGAAAAACTCGGAAGTAACCCGGCCCGCGCCGGACACCTTTTCTCCGCGCCCGTCGGCGACCACCAGGTCTTCGGGCCGCATGTACCCCTTGGAAATGCCGCTGGGCGTGCATACATACCGGTCTTGGCCGATGCGGATGCTGATATTGCCGTCCGTCGCGGCAACCAAATTGCGGGCATAAAGCCTCCGGCCCGCATCGCAGATCGCCTCGCGGGCCTCTTGTTCATTCATGCGGTGCGTCTCCGGAGGATGGGGCATCCTCATCCGGTGTTGTATCCGCAGCCGGCCCGGGTGAATCCGGGATGACCGGCCTGAACATAAGCGACCACACCAGCGCGGCAACGATGAAACACAGGCCGACATGCATGGCCACGGGCTGGAGCTGCCCCGACTCGTGCCCCCTGGAAAACAGCAGGTACCAGGACTTCCAGGCCCTCACACTGACGACCTCCTGCTTGAGTACCGCGCCGTCCCCGTTGACCATGGTGACGGTCTGGTTAAGCAGCGGCATCCACGAGGTGACGGCCAGGATGAACACATAGTTCACCCAGAACCACCACTGGCGCAAAAATAGAAACCGCCTGCGCATCAATATACCGGGGTACACCAGTGCCGGTAGCGCGGTTCGCGGCCCTTCACGATGGTGTCGTAGGTTTGCTGCAGCCGAAGCGTAATCGGGCCCGGCTTGCCGTCGTTTAGAACGCGCCGGTCCACCGACCGCACCGGGGCCACCTGCGCGGCCGTGCCGCTGAAGAACAGTTCGTCGCACACATACAGTTCGGTGCGGGCAATGTCGCGCTCCATCGCCGGGATGTCCAGCATGTCCCGTGCAATCTCCAGCACCGAGTTGCGCGTGATGCCGACCAGAATATCGCTGTTCGGAGGCGTCGTGATCAGCGTGCCGTTGAGCACCATGAAAATATTCATGGCGCTGCCCTCCGCCACCGTGCCGTTCTCGCGCAGGAAAATGGCCTCGTGGAAGCCCGACTGTTTGGCCTCGCCCGCCGCAAGCGACGAGTTGATGTAACTGCCGGTCGATTTTACACGGGTTGGAATCGCATTGTCCGAAAGCCGCCGCCATGACGATACCGCCACATCCAGCCCGTCCTGCGAGTCGCAGTACTGGCCCAGCTTGGTGATATAGCAGCAAAAACGGCTTTCCACGCCCTTCACCGTCGGACCCAGCGAGAGTTCGCTCTTGTAAACAAGCGGACGGATGTACACGTCTTCCTTGAACCCGCTCTGCCGGACCACCTCGGCGCAAATGTGCTCTATATCCGCCGCCGTCTCGGGAATGTCCATGCACATCACCCGGCAGTTGCGCACCATCCGGTCCACATGCTCCTTGAGCCGGAACAGCAGGATATTGTCCTCTTCCCTGCTGTAATAACCGCGAATCCCCTCGAACAGGCCTGTGCCGTAGTTGAACGCATGCGTCATCACGCTGACTTTCGCCTCCCCGACGGGCACGTACTTGCCCTCGAAATAGGCGATGGGACCGGGATTCATTTTTGCCATAACCGTATCCTCCTGGGACCCTGGGCACACCCGGCGCATGTATGGCCGGGGAGACACGCCCGAAACGGGCCGAATGGTTGCCGCCGACTGTCATAGTATGAAACCTCCCGCCAACAAATGCAAACCAGCTCGAAGAATGGCCCGGAGCGTCACGGCAATTGAAAGCCCTCCCATCCCATGCTTCCCATTCATCCCATCCCTCCCATACTTCCCATTCATCCCATCATTCCCATCACGAAATAGCACTCCCCTCCCCCGCGTTGATACAGTAGAGCAAATGGAGTGACGTGATGTATCTTGTGACCACCCTACTAAGAATCGCCGATGAAACCTGGACCGTAACGGGCCAGATGGCGCCCTATCTGCTCCTTGGCTTTTTCGCGGCCGGCCTGCTGAGCGCGTTTGTGTCGCCCCAATGGCTGGAACGCCATCTGGGCGGGCCGGGCTTTATGCCCGTGTTCAAGAGCGTCATGCTCGGCGTGCCGTTGCCACTGTGTTCCTGCGGCGTGATCGCGGTCACGGCCTCGCTGCGGCAGCACGGCGCCAGCCGGGCCGCGGCGACCGGCTTTCTCATCGCAACCCCGCAAACGGGCATAGACTCTATCGCGGCCACCTGGGGCATGCTGGGTCCCGTGCTGGGCATTTTCCGGCCGGTGGTGGCGCTGCTGAGCGGCCTCTTTGGCGGGTTGCTGGTCAGTCTGTTCGGCGAGCCGGAAACCCCGGCCCCCGCCAAGTCCGCCAATGGCGATGCCTGTGCAACGGGTGACTGTTGCGGCATGGAAAGCAAACCCGGTGAAGGCTTCCAGGGACGCCTCCGGCATGTGTTTCACTACGGGTTCGTGACCCTTCCCCGCGACATCGCCCGACCGCTCGTGGCGGGTATGATCGCCGCGGGCATGATAAGCGCCCTGGTGCCGCCGGATGCCCTTGCCCCCTATATCGGCGGCGGAATCTTCGCCATGCTGGCAATGATCGCCGTCGGCATCCCCCTCTATGTCTGCGCCACCGCGAGCATTCCGCTGGCGGTGGGCTTCATCCACATGGGTGCCACCCCCGGCGCGGCACTGGCCTTTCTCATCGCCGGACCGGCCACCAATGCGGCCACCATCGCCACGGTCTGGAAGACCATGGGCCGGCGCACCACGCTGCTCTACGTGTTCTCCGTGGCGATCTCCGCCCTGGCCGCCGGGCTCGCCTACGACGCGCTGGTCCCCTTCCTGGGTCAATCCGGATTCTCCGGGACCACGCACCACCACCATGAGGGAGAGATGGCCGGTGGCAGCGACGCCTTCACACTGCTG
>CAZOMH010000406.1:0-4808 GCA_964580415.1 uncultured Nitrospirales bacterium | reverse complement strand
CGGGTTGTTTGCGGCGCTCTTTTGCGCGGCGGCGGCCGCCGCGCCGGTGTACTACCGAGACGGCCAACTTTACCGGAACGGCCTGTTCAACGACAATGTGGGCCAAAACAACTGGAAGCTGGGCTCCATACCCTGTGGTTATCCCGCGGAACACCAGGCCGTCCTGGGACCGATCGTTGAACTTGTCCGGTCGAAGGCACCGGGGTATTGTTTTGCGCGAGGTCCCCTAACGCGCAACTGCATTGACGGAGAGATGGTCTGTTGCGGGTACAGCGCCCAAAAAATGACCGAGGCGATCCGCGATTCAGGGTTGCTCCCCGAGGGATGGAAGGCGGTGCGCGTGGACTCGGTGGATGTTACATCGCTCCCCGGTCTCGACGGCACCGCACACACGACGTATGTGATTGAGGCGCCGGACGGGGCTGCCTATCAGATGGACTCGTATTTCTACAAGGCGGAGATTACAAGGGTGAGGCGCGTATTCGACCATTACTACACCCCCACCGAGGTCAATCATAATCTGGCGGGGTACGGATACACAGGGGTTTTCGGCAACCCCGAGTGTCTGTGGAAAATCGTTACGGATGACTACAATGCCTACTTCGACAAATCCAAAACGCTCGACAAAAGGGGCACGGGGGGAAAGACCGCCTTTCTCACGTCCTACGATCCGAACGACATCCAGGGGCCTGCGGGCAGCGGTACTGCCCGCTACGCCAACGCTTCTTCCGTGATGAACTACACGGTCCGTTTCGAGAATGTGGAAACGGCCGCGCTGGCGGCGGCCGAAGTGCGTGTGGACGGTGTTTTGGACGGGCTTCTGCTCGACCTGGGTTCGGTGCAGTTTGACCGGGTGCAGTTTGGCGAGCATGAGATTGCGGTGCCGGAGACCACGCAGGATTTCACGACGGACGTGGACCTGCGCCCGGGCCAGAACCTGGTGGTGCGCGTGCATGCCTGGCTGGACATGGGTGCCGGAAGTGTGCGCTGGACCTTTATGACGCTGGACGCGGACACGCTGGCGCCGCCGGATGATTTTAGCGCGGGATTCCTGCCGCCCGACACAAACCCTCCGGCAGGAGAAGGTTCCGTCTCGTTCAGCGTGCGTCCGCGGAATGACCTGAGAACAGGGGACAAGATCAGCACCTATGCGGTAATCCAATTTGACATGAACGACACGATGGACACGCCTGTATGGACGAATACGATAGACAACACCGTGCCGGACAGCACGGTGAACGCATTGCCCGCCACGGTGGACACTCCCAGCTTTGACGTGGCGTGGACGGGCGCGGATGCAGATTCGGGCGTGGCGGCCTATACCCTCTACGCGGCGGTGGATGGGGGCGGTTTTACGCCTCTCAGCACGGAGAAGACGGCGGGTTCCTTCGCGTTCGAAGGGGGGTACGGCCACAGTTATGCGTTTTATACTATTGCGGAAGATGCGGCGGGGAACCGGCAGCCGGTGCCCGCCACGGCACAGGCTTCTGTCACGGTGAATCCGGCCCCGGCGGAGGGTGAGGGAGAAGGCGAAGGTGAGGGCGGGAACGGCACCGGCTGCCAGGGATGCAACAAGGGCACAACGCCGACAAACAGCAAGGGCGACCATGCGACGCTGGCGCTTGCGGGCGTGCTGATGGCGGTGGGTTCGCTGGCGAAGCGGCGGCTGGGGCCGTGAGGCTAAGCCTGCCGTTTGCACCTTACGTCCATGCAAATGTTCGGAACACACCCCCCGCCCTTCGGGCTTCCCCCCTCAAGGGGGGAACTAAGACAAAACACGCCCTACAGCGTCATGCGTTGCGCTTGCGCCGCACGTCCATGTAGACGGCAATAAGGATGACCAGGCCCTTGAGGATGGACTGCATGGAGAAATGCACGCCGGCCTGGTTGAGTCCCTTGTCGAGGGTGCCGATGATGACGGCACCAAGGAGCATGCCGGGGATGGTGCCGACACCGCCGGTGAAACTGGTGCCGCCGACGACGGCGGCGGCGATGGCGGTGAGTTCGAAGCCAAGCCCCGAGTTCGGCTCGCCGGAGTAGAGCTGGGAAGCGTTGATGATGCCGGCAACGCCGGTCAGGACAGCGCATAGGATGTAGACGGTGAGTTCGGCGCGGCCGACGGCGATGCCGGTGAAGCGGGCGGCTTCGCGGTTGCCGCCGATGGCGTAGAGGTGCTGTCCGAAACGGGTGCGGTGGAGCAACACCGCGCCGAGCGCCAGGAGCACCAGCATGATGATAACGGGGACGGGGATGATGCCGCCGATGCGGGCGTTTCCGATGGCGAGGAAGATGGTGTCCTGTCCGGGGACACGGATGGGGACTTCATTAATGCGCAGCGCGACGCCGCGCGCGACGAGCATGCTGCCCAATGTAATGATGAAGGGGGGCATCTTCGTTTTGGCGGCGCAGAAACCGTTGAACAGGCCGAAGAGGGCGGCGACGCCGAGCCCGGCGCAGATGGCCAGCGCGAGCTGCAGGATGCTCTGGTGCGCGGGGGCGCCGAGGTTGAGGACGGCCACGGTGACGGTGCCGACCAAGGCGAGCACGGCGCCGACGGAGAGGTCGATTCCGCCGATGAGGATGCAGTAGGTCATGCCGCAGGCGATGATGGCGTTGACCGAAATCTGCTCGACCAGGCCGATCATGTTGTCGCGGGCAAGGAACCCGGGCACCTTCATGCGGAAATAGGCGAGCAGGATAATCCATGCGATGATGAGGGGGATCATCCGTTTTGCGGCGTTCATTGTTCTTCGGCTCCCGTGAGCAGTTGCATGACGTTTTCCATGGTGGCCGCGGCGGCCGGCAGCGTTTCGAGGATGCGTCCGTCGCGGTAGACGGCGATGCGGTGGGACATGTTGAGCACTTCGACGAGGTCGGAGGAGATGAGCAGGACCGCCATGCCTTCCTCAACGAGGCGGGCGATGATTTGGAACATTTCCTCCCGCGCGCCGACATCGACGCCGCGCGTGGGCTCGTCGAGAATGAGCACTTTGGGGCGGTGCTCCATCCAGCGGGAGACAAGCACTTTTTGCTGGTTGCCGCCGGACAGGGAGTCCATGCCCGCGCCGGGACCGGAAATCTTGATGCCGAAGGCACTGACGGCGCGGTCCACGATGGCGCCGCGCTTGCGGCGGTCGGGGCGGCAGAAGGGATTCCATTCTTTCGCCCAGGGCAGGGCGAGGTTGAAGGCGATGGTTTGAATCATGACCAGACCCTGGCCCTGGCGGTCTTCGGGGATGAGCACGACGCCCGCTTCGAGGGCGTCGTGGGGTTTGCGGATCGAAACTTCCTTTCCGTCCACGAGGATCGTGCCCGAGCGCAGTTTGTCGATGCCGAAGAGTGCCCGGGCCAGTTCGGTGCGGCCCGCGCCGACCAGTCCGGCAATGCCCAAAATCTCGCCGTGGCGCAGTTCGAAGGAAACGTCCCGGACCTTTTCATTCTTCAGTCCGCGTGTTTCCAGCGCCACTTCGCCGGGACGGGTTTCAGGACGGTGGAAATAATCGACGATTTCACGGCCGACCATCCAGCGGACCAGTTCGTGCTGGTCCACCCCGCCGATGCCGCGGGTGCCGACGGTATGGCCGTCGCGCAGGACAGTGACCCGGTCGGCGAGGCGCATGATTTCTTCGAGCCTGTGCGAGATGTAGATGATGCCGACGCCCTGTTCGCGGAGATGGTTGAGCGTGGAGAAGAGGGATTCTGTTTCCGATTTGGAGAGCGACGAGGTGGGCTCGTCGAGCACGAGGATGCGGGCCTGCGTGGCCAGTGCGCGGGCGATCTCGACCAGTTGGCGTGAGGCCACGGACAATTCGGAGACGGTCTGCCGGACGTTTCGAATTTCGCCCATGCCGAGCCTGGCGATGAGGTTGTCCGCGGCCCTCTCCATGGCGCGGCGGTCGAGCATGCCCCAGCGGCCGGGCTCGCGGCCCAGATAGATGTTTTCCGCCACGGACAAATTGGACGCGAGGGAGAGTTCCTGATGGATGATGCGGATGCCGAGGCGGTCGGCATCGCCGACGCCGCGCACCGACTGGGCCGTGCCGTCGATCAGGACCGCGCCGGTGTCGGCGCGGTGGATGCCGCCGAGTATCTTGATCAGCGTCGATTTGCCCGCGCCGTTCTCTCCAAGGAGCGCGTGGATTTCGCCCGCGCGCAGATCGAAATCGACGCCGGCAAGCGCGGTCACGCCGCCGAAGCGTTTGGTGACGCCGCGCAGGGACAGCAGGGGCGCTTCGGCCGGTGCAGCGGCCACGCTCACTTCGCCGGGTCCTTGTCCTGCCCGGCCAGGAAGGAGTCTGCGTTTTCCCTGGTAATGAGTTCCACGGGAATCTTCACTTCCTTCTCGACGGTCTTGCCATCGAGATACTCGTAGACTTTTTCGGCGGAGATTTTGCCGATTTGGCGGGGAAACTGGGCCGAACTGGAAAGGAGCTTGCCTTCCTTGATGACCGCGATACCCTCTTTGGAGCCGTCCACGGTGACCACGAGCACCTGGCCGAGCTTTCCGGCCGCCTCAATGGCGGAGATGGCACCGAGGGCGCTGGGGTCGTTGATGGGGAACACCGCATTGCACTCGGGGAAACGGGCGAGCAGGTCGCGCATGACCGGCAGGGCACCTTCCGTGGTGCCTTTGCCTTCCTGGGTGTCCAGAATGGCCAGGCCGGGATGCTTGGCGGCCTCTTCCTTGAACCCGTCCACGCGGTCGATGCAGGCCTTGTTGACGGAATGATGCAGGATGACAACTTTGGACTCGGGCCGGGCTTCCGCCAGCGCCCGCGCGGCGAGGCGTCCCGCCTCGACGTTGTCGG
>CAZOMH010000405.1:0-4810 GCA_964580415.1 uncultured Nitrospirales bacterium | reverse complement strand
ATAGAGGCTGCCTCCACGGGGTCCGGCGGCGTTTCCAGTTTTGACAGCCTGGTTCCCAGTGAATGCGTGTGAACTCCCGTGCTTGTGTTTCTGATCGTGTGGGACTCGAGTGTCATATATTCCGGTTCCAGCAGCAGCAGGTACTTCTGGTAGAGCCCGCGCGCTTCGACGGTCGCGAGATTTTCGGCCGCTTTCCGCGCTTCATTGACGGTGACCCAGAGCAGTCCCCCGACTATCGCCGTCCACAGCAGCGCAATCCCGAGGGCATACGGTCTGAGGCGAATGCCGCGGGATTCCCGCGCTGCCGCCTTTCCCCCTTTCCCGCATTTTGAACGCAGGGCCGGAGCGCTATGGCGGGCTGCATATGCAACTGCCAGCAGTGTTGCAAGACAGACCAATATGGAGCATCCGGGCATGATGCCTTTGGCGGCAATATCCCATTTCCACACGCGCGCGTCGATATCCATGCCCAGCAGGGCGATCACAGCCCCGTTCTCCGGAGTCGTTATGGGCACCACTGCCGAAACCCATACTCCCCACCGGTCGGCAGTCGGCCCGTTGACCAGCGGAGTTCCCGTGTCGAAGATGGCCTGATAGGTTTTCGGCACCTCCCCATATATCTGTCCCGGCGGCGAGTAATCCCCCGAACTGGCGGGTTCGCTGTCGACAAAGATAAAGATCGAGGCGTCGGCCTTGCGTCCGAGCAAGTAGACAAAACGGCACTTTGGGTTGGCGGAACGCACGGCGGCAAGCTGCTCTTTGATTTGCCGGTAATCGGGGTTGTCCACATCCGCCGGAGAGCCGGAGAGTGACTGGAGGTGGGCAATGCTTACCGCCTGCGCCACCAGCCGCGCCTGCTGAAGCAACTCGGTGCGCATCTCGCTGTCAGCCCAAGATGCCACCCACCAGAGCGCTGCACCGCCGACACACAGCAAGACCGCGAGCGGCACGATCAAAGGGGACGATTTTACCCATCGGCTTTGGGGACTCATAGAATTACTTTAGCAAGGTGGATTTCCGGTTTCAATCCGGAATAAAGAACAAGAGACACTTCCACCCCTGACATCTTTAGTCTTGCCGTGGTCCTCGCCTGCATGACAAATACCCCGTTATAGTCCCAATGCCACAGTGAATATACACCCACTTCGTCTTGTTCGCAAGAGTCGTTCTTCGGGTCTTGTTCTTTTTGGGCATGACGGCGGCGGGGCGGTTGTTGCATCACCACACTGTATTTGGACATGCTGCCGCCGTCATGAGATACTCTTTGCATGGTGTACAGGGTGGGCGTATGAATTTCGGACGGTTCATTTGGAAGAATGCTCTTCGCAACAAACGCAGGACCGGCCTGACCGTGCTTAGCATCGGTTTTTCGCTGTTTTTGTTGATGGCCCTCCTCACCTTCATGAATACCCTGCTCAATCCGGTCATCGAGGATGACTCTGCCCTGCGGCTTCTTGTGACGCGGGCCACGTCCATCGCGGACATACTGCCCATTTCCCACATAAACAAAATCCGTCGCGTGCGCGGCGTGGAGCATGTGGCTCCGTTACAATGGTTTAACGGGATATACAAGGATCCGGACTACCAGTTTGCCAATTTCGCGACGGATCCGTCCGAGATTTTCAAAATCTACACAGAACAGCACCTGAGCGCGGAGGCAAAAGCCGCATTTGTGGCAAACCGCCGGGGGGCGGTTGCCGGCGCGAAACTTGCCGAGCGTTTCGGCTGGAAAGTGGGCGACAAGATCACGCTGATGGGAACGGTGTTTCCCGTGGACTTGGAACTTGAAATTGTGGGGATTTTTACCGCCGACCTCAACGAGAACATGATGTATTTCAACTGGGACTATTTTGACGAGGCGCTGGGCACTCCCGGAGTGACCGGCGCCTATACCGTCAAAGTGACGGACGCAGCCTCGGTGCCCCTGGTCGTCGAGGCCGTCGACGGCATGTTTCGCAATTCCCCGGCGGAGACCAAGACCACAACAGAAAAGGCGTTTGTGCTGGGGTTCGTCTCCATGCTTGGAAACATAAAAATGATCATCGCCTCGGTCGCGGGTGTGGTGGTGTTCACCATGCTTCTGGTTGCCGTGAGCACGATGGCGATGACGGTCCGGGAACGCATGCGCGAGGTGGCCATTCTCAAGGCGGTCGGTTACTCAAAGCGGCTTGTGCTTTCGCTGGTCATGGCGGAGGCGCTGTTCATCTCCATGGTTGGCGTCTCTATCGGCATCGGTTTGGGAGAGTCGCTGCGTCTGGTCGATCTGGACAGGATCACCCAGGGATTCATCCAGAAGTTTGACCCCGGCCTTTCCACCTACGCCGCGGTCGCGGGCGCGGGTGTTGTGATTGGACTGATCTCGGGGTTTATCCCGGCGCGGCAGGCCGCCAATATGAGCATCACCACGGCGATGCGCAGGATGGAATAACCGTGCTGATTCCAATCAAATACAACATGCGTTACCTCGCCACGCGCTGGAAAAGCACGCTTACGACGGCGGTCACCTTTGGACTTGTGGTGGCGACGTTCGTTATCGTCATGTCGCTTTCAGAGGGCATCGAGCGGGCGCTGAACACGACGGGCAACCCGCTCAACGTTATCATCATGCGGTCCGGAGCCCAGGCCGAGGGACAGAGCGAGGTCAGCCTGACCCAGTACCAGGTGGTCCGAAACCTTCCGGGCATTGTGCGGGACCTTGGCGGGGAGCCCCTTGCCGCCCCGGAAATACTGTCACACGTGTGCAAACCGAGAATCAACGGGATGACCTCGAATCTTCAGGTCCGGGGCGTTTTTCCTGACGCGTTCCAGCTGCGACCGGCAGTACAGATTGTTGAGGGCCGCATGATGCGGCCGGGCCTGCGGGAGGCCATCGTGGCACGGTCGGTATCCGACCGTTTCCAGGGATTCCGGCTTGGCGACACCCCGCGGCTGGGACGGGGCAATTTCACGGTAGTGGGCATCTTTGACGCGCAGGGCACCGCCTACGACTCGGAGATTTGGGCGGACTGCAAGGAAGTCATGCAGGAGTTCGACCGGATGAACTACAGCACGGTGGTGGTCCGGGCTGCGGACCGGGCTGCGGTCGGACGCATTGAGGACGGGGTGGACAAGGACCGCAGGCTCAAGCTGATGGCGATGGACGAGGAGAAGTATTACCTCGAGCAGACCAAGACGGCCAAGCCCGTGAAGGCGTTCGCCGTGTTCCTGGCGGTCACCATGGCCGTGGGCGCCTGCTTTGCGGGAATGAACACGATGTACGCCAATGTTGCCAGCCGGGTCAGGGAGATTGGCACACTGCGCATCCTCGGCTTTACGCCCGGCGCCGTGATGGCCAGTTTTCTGATTGAGTCGGTGTGCCTTGCCCTGCTGGGCGGCGCGCTGGGCTGCGCGCTGGCCCTGCCGATCAACGGGATCGCCACCGGCACCACCAACTTCAATTCCTTCAGCGAGATCGTGTTTTACTTTACAATAACGCCCGGACTGATGCTCAAGGGCATGGTGTTTGCCGCTTTTATGGGCGTTGCGGGGGGCTTCCCGCCCGCGTGGTCGGCCTCCAGGCAACCCGTGCTTGCCGCACTGCGGCAGGTGTAGTTCCGCACCGGGCATGACGGCAAACGGAAGAGAAAGAGCGCAATGACAAACGAGAATTTGGACGGACAGCTTTCAAAACTGCGCATCGACAAGGAGCGCAAACGCGCACGGCGCCGGGGGGGGCTTTGGAAATGGGTGCTGTTCGCCCTTCTGGCGGGCGCGGCCGGGTATGGCGTCCACGTGAAGATGCATGCGCCCGTCACCGTGAGAACCGCGCGCGTGGAAAGCGAGACCCAGGCCGCCGGCAAAGGCATTCCCCTCGTGACCGCGAGCGGTTATGTGGTGCCCAGGCACAAGATTGAAGTCAGCTCGAAAATTGTCGGCCGGGTCAGGGAGATACTGGTGAAACGGGGCGACCGGGTGAAAGAGGGGGATGTGCTCCTGCGAATTGAGGACGAGGAATACCAGGCGCAGGTGCGCTCGTCCGAGGCGATGGCGGGTTCTCTTCGGGCCCGTCTCGACGAGTTGAAGGCGGGGTCGCGTCCGCAGGAAATCGCGGCGGCCGAGGCAAACGCGGCGTCCGCGCAGGCGACACTGCGCAACGCCGAAGAGGACTTCAAGCGTTCAGAATCGCTCGCAAAAGACGGCGTGGGGTCGGCGCAGGAAAGCGACCGGGCCCGTGCCGCGCGCGATGTGGCCCGGGCGCAGCTGAATTCGGCGCAGAAGAACGCCGAACTGGTGAAGGCCGGCCCGCGGGCCGAGGTGGTTGAAGCCGCCGCCGCCCAGTTGCGCGAGGCTGAAGCGAATCTGGAATACATCAAGACCTCTCTGGCCAACACCTTGATCAAGGCTCCCATCACGGGAACGATTCTGGAGAAACTGGCCGAGCAGGGCGAACTGGTGACCAACACGAATTTCGGCGGCACCCGCGGCGCCAAGAGTTCCGTGGTGTCCATGGCGGACCTCAACGACCTCCAGGTCGAAGTTGACGTGAACCAGGCGGATCTGTCGAAAGTGAAGATGGAGCAGAAGACCGAAATCCGTCTGGACTCCAGTCCGGACCGTGTTTATGCCGGGATCGTGGATGACATCTCGCCGCAGGCGGACCGGCAAAAAGGGACGGTGCAGACCAAAGTCCGCATTGCCGATCCGGATGACGGCGTTCGAACCGAGGTCAACGCGCGGGTGACCTTCCTGGGGGACGCCCCCGACACAGCTTCGGGCACGGCGGGCAGGCCCCGGTTGTGGATACCCAAGGCGTCGGTCGTGCAGGCGGCAG
>CAZOMH010000404.1:0-4821 GCA_964580415.1 uncultured Nitrospirales bacterium | reverse complement strand
CTCGTGTTCTCCCTGCCCTTTGGCCGTGTCTCCGCGGAAATATGCGAGGACCTGTGGTCCGCCTCGTCACCGGCGGGCGACCGCGCGCGGGCGGGCGCGGAAATCATCTGCAACCCCAGCGCGTCGCCGTTCACTCCGCTTAAGAACGAAGACCGCAAACGGCTTGTGCTCGGCGCGGCCAACACGCTCAAGTCGGTTTATGCCTACGCGAACCTGCTCGGCTGCGACAACAGCCGGCTCGTTTTTGACGGCGGCGGACTCATCGCCACGCCCGAGGGACTGGTCAGCGAGGGACCGCTGCTCGCGCGCAAATACTGGACAATCACCACGGGCGTCGTCGATCTGGACAACCTTGACCGCATCCGCGCGGAGAACACGACCTGGCGGCAGGAGGTTGCCGGGGCCGGGCATACCGGCGTACACACGGTTAACTGCGACGACGTGCAGTACCATCAGGCGTCGGTGGCCGAATACGCCGCGTATCTGCCCCGCAATTTCTATGTGCGCGTGCCCGCCAAGCCCGCGGCAGACGACGGGCGGGACCCGGCACTGGACGAACTGTTCGACGCGCTGGTGCTGGGCCTGCGCGACTACTTTGAAAAAGTGGGCGCCTTCGACCGCTTCCTGATCGCCCTGTCGGGCGGACGTGACAGCGCGTTGTGCCTGCTCATGGCCGTGGAAGCCGCCAAGTCCTTCGCAGAAGGCGCAAAGGCCGGCGAATACGCCAGGCACGTCAGCACCATCTACCTGCCGAACCAGGCGCTCAGCAGCGCGGGCACGCTCGACGCGGCCCAGTCGCTGGCCGGGGAGCTGGGCGTGCCGTTCAAGGTGGTCAGCATCCACGACGAGGCGGTCGCGGCCACAAAAAAGGCCGCCGAGATTCTCGGGGACGAGAGCAAAATAGCGCCCATGGCCAAGCAGAACCTGCAGGCCCGCGTGCGCGGCGCCATGATGCTCAACTGGGGCAACAGCGCCAACGGGCTGCTGCTGGTCACATCGAACCTGAGCGAGGCGGCCGTGGGCTACAGCACCACCGGCGGCGACAATCAGGGCGGTTATTCGCCCATCGCCAACGTGCCCAAAACCATTGTGTCGCGCCTGCTTGAGTATCTCGCCCGGCGCGACGGCATCAAGGCGCTGGAAAAGGTGCTGGCCATTCCGCCAAGCGCCGAGCTGGCCCCGGACCAGCAGGACGAAAAGGACCTGATGCCCTATGTCGTGCTCGACGACCTGATGTATCTGTACGCGCGGCAGCGCATGTCGCTGGCCGACTGCTGGCAGGTAATCGTGCAGCGCCACCCCGGGCACGATCCGGAGCAGTTGCGCACCTGGACCGCCGACTTCGCGCGGCGCTTCGCGCAGAGCCAGTGGAAACGGGACCAGCATCCGGTCGCGCTCAAGGTGATGGACCTTGATCTCGACCCCAAGACGGGTTTCCGTTTCCCCGTGACGCAGAGCATCCGCTACGAGTTGGACGACCTGGCGGAGGCGAAGCTGGAGAAGAAGGGGTGACGGCATGATCTCTGTGCTGCTCCAGGCCGTCCACAGTGTCCATGTGGTCCCAACAGCCAACTCGTCCATGAGGTTCTATACGGAATTCCATTGACGAACAGCCCTCATACGTCGCACTGGAAGTACTAATGACCAATCCTTCCCAATTTCCAAACATAAGAGCCATTGTCTTCGACTATGGCAACACGCTCATCGCCTTTGGCCGCGCGCAGGTGGATGAATTCGACCGGCGGCTCGGCGCGGCACTCGAGGAACGCTATGGCGTCCTTGACCGGGACCGGTACAACGCGCACCGCAATGCGGACCGCATGGCACCCTATGCGGGCAATCCGCCCAGCCTGCGCGAGAGCGACCCGGTGGAGATGACCGCCGCGGTGATCCGGGACCTGTACGCCGTTGAACCGGACGCCAAGGACCTGGAGCGGCTGCTGGAAGTGCGGCGGGCCGCTTTTGTGGACGTGGTCCGCGCGGAACCGGAGGTTGCGCTTTTCCTGACGGCCCTGCGGAAACGCTTCACCATCGGTCTGCTGTCCAACTATCCCGACGGCGCGGCAATCCGCACCAGCATGGCCATGACAGGGCTCGCGCCCCACTTCGACAGCGTGGTGGTGTCGGGTGACCTCGGGCTGGTCAAACCGCATCCTGATGTTTTCGCCAGGAGCCTGGCGAAGTTGGGGACCACGCCGGAAGAAACACTGTTTGTCGGCGACAACTGGCTGGCCGACGTTCAGGGCGCCAGGCGCGCGGGCATGCGCGTGGTCCATTTCACGCGGTGGACGCCGCCCGAGCATTTTGACCGGCTGCCTGGCGATGCGGAACCGGACGCAACCATTGCCCGGCTCGGGGAATTGCCGCCACTGCTCGGACTTGAGGAAGAGAACGGCGCATGAACCAGACCGACCCCTGCATGCACTACGGCCGTTGCGGCGGTTGTGCGGCACAAGACATTCCCTACGAAAAGCAGGTGGCCAACAAGGCCGAAGTATTGCGTGCGCTGTTTGCGCCGTTCTGGGACGGACCGATAGACGTCATGCCCTCGCCCGTGCTGTGGCGGTACCGCAACAAGATCGACCCGGTCTTCTCTCCAAAGCGCTATGAGGCGCCGCCGCCGCCGGGCTTCGTGAGGGAGACGGTGCTGGGCTTTAAGGAGAAGGGCCGCTGGTCCTGGCCGCTGGAAACGAACGAGTGCAAAATCGGGCCGGCGGGCGTGAACCGGTTGTTTGCCGCGGTGAACGCATGGCACAAACCGCTGGGCCTGACCGGATTCGACACACGCAGGCAGGAAGGCTTCCTGCGCGCGCTGCTGGTGCGCGACGCCAAACGCACGGGCCAGCGCATGGTCGTGCTCATCACCTCGCCGGGGGACCTGGACACGGCCCCCTTCGTCGAGGCCGTGCGTGAGAGTTTCCAGGCGGACTCCATCTACCGGGGCATTTTCAGCGGCGGGGCCGAGGTGGCCACCGCCGACGAATTGGAACTGCTGTACGGCACCCCGACGATTGAGGAAACACTGGTCATCCGCGAGGAACCCTCACGTGGCACGTGGCATGATCCCGCCGCCGCGCTGGCCGCCATGCAGGATGCGAACGGATGCAGCCTGTCCTTCCGCATCTCGCCGCTGAGCTTTTTCCAGACCAACCCGCTTGGGGCGGAGCGGCTTTACGGACTTATCCGCGCATGGGTGCGCCGGGTCGCCCCGGACGACCTTTACGACCTTTTCGGAGGCATGGGCGGCATCGCCTTTTCCTGCGCCAATCTCGTGCGGAAGGTGTGGTCCGTGGAAAATGTCGCCGCCGCATCGGAAGACGGCCGGCACAACGCCGCGGTCAACGGCATCGGCAATGTGGAGTTCATCACGGACGAGGTAAAGAACTATTTGCGCGACCGGCTGACGGCGGGCGGTTTTACGGGCAACGCGGCCGTGGTGCTCGATCCGCCGCGGTCGGGCATGAATCCGAAAGCAATCCGCCGGCTGGTGGAACTGCGCCCGCCGCGTGTGCTGTATGTTTCCTGCAACCCCAAGGTGCTGGCTGGCGAGATGCCCGGTTATCTGGAGGCCTACCGGCTGGAAGGGGTGCGGGCCGTGGATATGTTCCCCCATACGCCCCACGTCGAAGTGCTGGCGGAACTTGTGGCGCGCGGGGAGAGTCCAATAGCATAGTTGTCATCGCAAATCGTCTGTGATTTTGCGTGTTTGCGGCCATTCGCCTTTCTTTTTGGCCGCAAAAGGCGCAAAGACACAAAACAAGCAATTAAGGAGCTTTCAAATGTCCTCCCTTTTAAGATTCCGAATGCTTGCGGCGGTGCTGTGTGCGCTGCTTTGTGTTGTGGCGGTTCCGGCGGCCCGCGCCCTGGACGAAGCCGCGCTGCTGGCCGCGCCGACGCCGCCCGATATCCCCACGGGCTTCACGGAAATGGGACAGCTCATCCTTGCCGTGGCGGCAGGCCAGTTGACGCAGCTCGACATTGACGCGCCCATCACCGTGCCCGACACGGTGGAGTTACTGTCGGGGCTGCAGTACAGCACGCAGGGCGACCCGCGACAAATACTGGATTTGTACCTGCCCAAGGGCAATGACAAGCCGCTTCCCCTGCTGATCTTCATCCACGGCGGCGGCTGGACCTCGGGCAAGACCACGGACTACAAGTATTACTGCGTGCGCTACGCGCAGCGCGGCTATGTTGTGGCGAGCATCACCTACCGCTTCGCCGACAAGTTTCCCTTCCCGGCCTGCGTGCAGGACGCCAAGTGCGCCGTGCGCTTTCTGCGCGCCAATGCCGGCAAGTACCACATCGACAAGGAACGCGTCGCCGCCATCGGCGGTTCGGCCGGCGGCCACCTGTCCCTGATGCTCGGTTATTCGCCGAATGTGAAGGAACTGGAAGGCGACGGCGGCTACCCGGAAGAAAGCAGCGCGGTGCAGGTGGTTGTGGACCTGTACGGGCCGACGGACCTGACGCTTCCGGCGGCGCGCGACAATTCGACGCTGAAGCGGTTCTTCGGCGGCAAGTCCTACGACGAGGCGCCCGATCAGTACGCGCTTGCCTCGCCGATTAAGCACGTCACCAAGAATTCGCCGCCCACGCTGATACTGCAGGGCACCATCGACGATATCGTGCCCATGTCGCAGTCCGATCTGCTCTACGCCAAACTGAGCGAATTGGGCGTCCCGGCACAGTACGAGAAGTTTGACGGATATCCGCACACCATGGATATCGCGCTTGAGGTAAACGTCCGGTGCCAGTGGTTTATGAACCACTTCTTCGACAAATACCTGAAGGCGCAGAAATAGGCGCACCCGATAACGG
>CAZOMH010000403.1:0-4821 GCA_964580415.1 uncultured Nitrospirales bacterium | reverse complement strand
TGGTCAATTCCAGCCTTGAGGCCGGGCGCGTCTACGAAAATATCGGCGTCGAACTGCGCAAACTCATCGCCTTCGACTATGCCGCCGTGTCGCTCTGGCTCGAGGGCGTGGAACATTTTGAAACGCGCCAGATATGGCCCGAACCCCGCGAGGGCCGTGAACAGTTTCCGCGGCTGGACGGGTCGGGAAGCTGCGCCGACTGGGTCGCCGCGGAAAAACGCTGCCTTCTCGTCGATGATCTGGACACCGCAAACTCACTGTTCTCCTTCCAGTTCCCCGAACGCGTGCGCGGCATCCTGTGCGTTCCCCTGTACGCGAGCGCGCGAATCATCGGCACGCTCAATCTGGGCGCCGAACAGACCGGTTTCTTCACCGCCCATGACGCGGAGGTGCTGGAACAGTTGGCCCCCCATCTGGCCGCGGCGCTGCGCAACGCGCAATTGCTGGACAACCTCAAGCTCTCCCTGGAAGAGGTCACCCGTGCCCGGGAAAAACTGCACGCCGCAAACGAGGAACTCAAGTCGCTCGACGAGATGAAGACCAACCTGCTGTCCAATGTGTCCCACGAACTGCGGACACCGCTGGTTGCCGTGATGGGCTACACCGACATGGTCCTGAACGGCAAGGCGGGACCGGTCACCGAAAAACAGCGCAATTACCTCGGCATCTCGCTGCGCAATGTGGAAAAACTGGTCACCCTTATTGAAAACCTTCTGGATTTCTCCCGGCTCTACCGGGGCGCCGAAGAACTCGTTTTCACGCGCTTCGACCTGCTGGACTGCATCCGCATGAGCGTGGAAAGCGTCAAGCCCGTGGCCGACGTCAAGGGGATCGCCCTGACTGTGACGGCCAAAAACGAACGGGGCGAACCCTGCGAGCCGCCGATCCTGGTCGAGGGGGACAAGAGCAAGCTGGGCCAGGTCTTCAACAACCTGCTCTCCAACGCCGTAAAATTCAACGAGCCCGGCGGTTCTGTTTCCGTGACGGTCGAGGTGCGCAACAATATTGCCCACATTTCCGTGAGCGACACCGGCATCGGCATTCCGGAAGAGGCCCTCGACAAAGTCTTTTCCCGCTTCTACCAGGTCGATTCCTCGTCCACCCGAAAGTACGGCGGCACGGGTATCGGCCTTGCCATAGCACAGGACATCGTGCGGCTGCACGGCAGCCGCATCAGCGCAAGCAGCCGGCTGGGGGAGGGGGCAACCTTCCAGTTCAACCTGGCACTGTCCGGCGCCGCGCGGCAGGATTCCGGCAACGGAACCGAGCTAAGCCCCCCCATAGAAACGCAGCTTCTTGTGGAAATCATCACACAGGACCGTTCCCTTGCAACGCAGCTGCGCAATCTGCTGTTGGCCGACGGAATGGACATCATTCACGCGGCCAGCGCCACCACGGCCATCGGTCTGGCGGCGCACCACAATCCCGACTGCATTGTGCTCGACACCGAGGCTGGACCGCTGGGCAGCCTGGTGGTGGAGGAAATCGTGGACGCGCCGGGACTCACTGCGCCGGTCGTCCTGCTGACCAATGACGACGAACTTTACGAGCGGTTTCAGCACCGCATGGCGGGACGCATCCGCCGCAATTTCCGAAAAAGCACGCTGCTCAGCGGCCTGCACTCCGCCATGAACCGAAATCTGCCCAGCGGGCACCAACTGGGAAACAAGGTCCTCTGCGTGGACGACGACCCCGAAGTGGGACAGTTCATCTCGCGCTGTCTGGAAAACGACGGATTTGAAGCGGTTCTGTGCAAAAACGGCGAGGAGGCGCTGGAACAGGCCGCCACAGGCGGGTACTGGCTGGCGCTGCTCGACATTGCCATGCCCGGCATTGACGGATGGGAGACCTGCCGACGCCTCAAGACCGACCCCGGGCTTGCCGGATTCCGCGTTCACATCGTCACGGCCAAACCCATTGACATCCTCTCTGCGGAGTTCCGAAATTCCGGCGCGGACGGCTACCTGCTGAAACCCTTCAAGGGCGAGGACCTCATCGCCGTGGTGCGCGCATTCGACGCCCAGCGCCGCAGGGCCTGAGCATGGCCGCAGTACCCCATGGGCAATAATCCGCGTCAAAATCCGGCCGGGGCCGACCGGCCCGCCGTCCTGCCCGGAAAACCTTTTCGCACCCTGCTGCGTTTCAACCGCCCCTATCTCCGCGCATACCTGGCCGGTTCGGCGTTGGCGGTGGTCTTTGTCACCACCAGCCTGTTCATGCCGCTGGTCATTCGCGCCACGGTGCAGGGATTGAACCAGGGCACCCTGGGAACAGACCGCCTGTGGCTTTTTTTCTGGATGCTGCTGGCAACTTCCGTTGCTGCGGGTGTGGCCCGCTATTTTCAACGAACCCTCATGATTGGCGCGTCGCGGCATTTTGAGTACGACCTGCGCAACGCGTATTTCCGCCAGCTTCAGCGCCTGTCCGCGTCTTTCTTCCAGCGCATGCCCACCGGCGATCTCATGGCCCGGGCCACCAGCGACATCAACCAGATACGCGATTTTATAGGCCCCGGCGTGATGGGATCGGTGGACATGATCCGCCTGCCGTTTACGCTTGGCATGATGCTGTTTTTGAGTCCCCGCCTCACGCTCTGCGCGCTGCTGCCCCTTCCCGCACTGACCGTGCTTGTCTACCTCTTTGTCCGTTTTATGAACCGCCAGTCCAAGATTGTCCAGGAGATATACGCCGAACTCTCCACGCGCGTGCAGGAAAATCTTGCCGGCGCCCGCGTGGTCAAAGCATTTGGCATTGAGGACCGCGAGACCGAACGTTTCCGCAGGAAGACCGCCGAGTATATGCGGGCAAATGTGAAACTGGCGGCCGTCACCTCGTTCGCGTGGCCCCTGATCGACCTGCTGGTGGGCATGGCCGTGCTGCTGGTGATCTGGCAGGGGGGACGCATGGTCATCGAGAACCGCCTCACACTGGGTGATCTGACCGCGTTCTTGATCACCATGATCATGCTCGCGTGGCCGCTCATCCAGTTTGGCTGGGTGCTCACGCTCTACCAGCGCGGCGCGGTCAGCATGAACCGTCTCAGCGCAATCCTGGACGAAACACCCGAAATTGCCGATGATGGGCGCACCGTCCCCGATGCGCGCATCACCGCGGGCCGCATACAGTTTGAGGGGGTCTCCTTTCGTTATCCCCCGCCGCCTGAAGCAGACACCGAAGCCGCCCATGCGGCCGGTCCGAACCGCCCCTGCGCGGTGGACAACGTCTGTTTTGAGGTGCCCGCAGGCACCACCTTGGCCATTGTCGGACCGACCGGGTCGGGCAAATCAACGCTGCTCTCCCTGCTGTGCCGCGAGTTCGAGCCGCAGACCGGACGCATCCTGATCGACGGACAGCCTTTGGAAACCCTGCCGATCCGGACGCTGCGCCACGCTCTGGGCTGCGTGCCCCAGGATGTCTTCATCTTCTCCGAAAGCATCCGCGAGAATATCCGCCTCGGCCGTCCCGATGCGGCAGACGCGGAAATATTGGACGCCGTGCGGGTCGCCGGTTTTCTGGCAGACCTTCAGGAGATGCCGCGGGCACTGGACACGCTGTTGGGGGAACGGGGCGTCAACCTCTCGGGCGGCCAAAAACAGCGTATGGCGCTGGCCCGCGCGCTCGTGTGCAACCCGGCCATTTTGCTGCTGGACGATACGCTGTCGAGCGTGGACACGCGCACGGAGGAGCTTATTCTGCGCGAACTTCGCGGTTACATGGCCGGACGCACCGGCATCATCGTGTCGCACCGCATTTCCTCGATCCGCCATGCCCGCCGAATTGTTGTCCTTGCCGACGGATGCATCGTGGAAAGCGGCACCCATGACCAGTTGGTGGCGCTTGGCGGGCTGTACGCGGGGCTTCACCGGCGGCAACTGCTCGAAACGCACCTGGAAGAGGAGTCATGAGCGAAGGCTACCACATGGACGACGAACTCCAGCAGCGCGCCTATGATGCGCACATCATGCGCCGGCTGCTCGGATACGTGCGCCCCTACCGCGGCTG
This sequence comes from uncultured Nitrospirales bacterium, assembly GCA_964580415.1. GTDB lineage: Bacteria > Hydrogenedentota > Hydrogenedentia > Hydrogenedentales > CAITNO01 > CAITNO01. Next base: position 819 of record CAZOMH010000403.1, on the reverse strand, counting down.
GATCATCCTGGCCACGGTCCTCCTGCTCGTGCTCTCCGTGCTGGGCAATCTCGCGCCCGTGCTGCTCATGCACTCCGTGGACGCCTATATCAACGACGCTGTGCGGCTGGCGGGATCGGCGGGAATGGCCGAAGCCGCCGCAGAACGTGATCTCTCCGGCCTGTTCCGCATGGTGCTTGTCATCGGCGGGGTGGTCCTGGTTCAGGCGCTCCTGCGCTATGCGCAGGTGCTGGTCGTGTCGATAGTCGGCCAGCGGACCATGTTCGAAATGCGGCTGGGGCTGTTCGACCACCTGCAGCGCCTGTCTCTCGGATTTCTCGACCTCAACCCCGCGGGACGGCTCCTGTCACGGGTCACGAACGACATTGAGAAGGTCCAGCAGACCATTGTGGAGGGGGTGGTCGCGGTTGTCAGCGACTGCATGACGCTCGCCGTCGTGCTGGTCGTCATGTTCTCCGTCAATTGGAAACTGGCCTGCGTCGCCCTGGGGCCGCTGCCGCTGGTGGTGTTCACCAGCATATTGTTTCGCAAACACGCCCAGCGCTCCTTTCTTGAGGTCCGGCGAAAGATCGCCCGCATCAATGCGTGGATGCAGGAAAACGTCAGCGGCATGCGCGTGGTGCGGCTTTTCAACCGCGAGGACGCCAATTACGCGGAATACGCGGCCCGCAATGCCGACCACCGGGATGAGTGGATTCGGCAGGTGCGCAATTTCGCGCTCTATTTCCCGGCAGTCGAATTTCTCGGTTCACTTGCCACGGCACTGGTAATTCTCTACTGTGGCACCGTCATGGTCGGCACAGGAGAGGCCGTGTCCGG
>CAZOMH010000402.1:0-4863 GCA_964580415.1 uncultured Nitrospirales bacterium | reverse complement strand
CATTCACGAGGCCCGCGCCGAGGCGATCCAGGCCGCCGGAGGCAATCCGTTCATGGAATATTCCGTGCCTTTGGCCGTGATTAAGTTCCGGCAGGGTTTCGGAAGGCTTATTCGGCGGCGCAGCGACTGGGGCGCCGTAGTCATTCTCGACAAACGGCTTGTGACCAAATATTACGGAAAGGTGTTTCTGGACTCTCTTCCGCGGGTTCCCGTGGTAAAACGCCCCGAGCGGGACATGTTCCAGACACTGCAAGATTTCTTCAACCAACGACGCACAGAAAGGTGATTCCGGTCATGGCAGACTATGAGGACATTAAAATAGACGTATCCCGCGCAAAGTCCGGCATTGTGGGCGACAAGAACGGTTTCACGCCGGATGAACTCAACGGGATCAGGCCGGGCATGGCGGAAATCCTTGGCACGCTTCAAAAGCAGCGCGCCGAGGGCAAGTACGGCTTTTATGACCTGTACAAGGATGACGCCGTTTTCGCGGACGTGCGCGCCAAGGCGGAACACTTCAAGTCGTTTGGTTACGAAAATATGGTGGTGCTGGGGATCGGCGGGTCGGCCCTCGGGCTCACCGCGCTGAACACGGCATTGAATCCGCCCTATTACAATCTGCTGAGCAAGCACGGACGCCGCGGCGCGCCGCGCCTGTTCGTGATGGACAATATTGATCCCGTTACCTTCAAGGCGATGCTGAAGCTTTGCCCGCCCAAGAAGACGCTGTACAACGTGATTTCCAAGTCGGGCGAGACGGCCGAAACGATCAGCCAGTTGATGATTGTCACGGCCATGCTGGAAAAGGCCGTGGGCAGGGACGGCATGAAGGACCATCTCGTCGTCACCACGAGTCCGAGGGGGGACAAGGCGCCGAAGAGCCTGCTTCACCCGGTGGCGGCCGCCTACGGGCTGGTTTCGTTCGTGATTCCGCTTAATGTGGGCGGGCGTTTCTCGGTGTTCTCTCCGGTGGGCATGTTCCCCGCAGCCATGCTCGGAATGGACCTTGACGCGATGCGCGCGGGCTGCGCCGCCATGGATGCGCGCTGCTGGAATACGTCGCTGGAGGAGAATCCGGCGTATCTGCGCGCCGCCATCCACTACGTGCTCAACAGCGCAAAGGGCAAGAGCATGTCGGTGATGATGCCCTACGCGGACGGATTGCGCGACGTGGCCGACTGGTACCGGCAGCTTTGGGCCGAAAGCCTGGGCAAAAAGGAAGACTTGGACAAGAAGGAGGTTTATGCGGGCCAGACGCCGATCAAGGCGCTGGGCGCCACGGACCAGCATTCGCAGGTGCAGCTTTACCGGGAAGGCCCGAACAACAAGCTCTTCAACGTTCTCGAAGTCGCCAAGTTCGAGACCTCGCTGAAGATTCCCGACACGCTCAAAGAGGTGGAAGGCGTCGATTATTTGCGCGGCAAGTCGATGAACAAACTCATGTCCTGCGAACTGCGGGGCACGGTGGACGCATTCAAGGTCAGCAAGCGGCCGGTCATCCGGATCACGCTGCCGCGGGTGAATGCGCATTCGGTGGCGCAGCTTCTGTACATGCTTGAAGTCGAGACCGCCATGGCGGGCCGCATGTACAATATTGACACGTTCAACCAGCCCGGAGTGGAGGAGGGCAAGGTTATCGCCCGCCGTCTTATGGGATTCAAGGGGTGATTGAACCGGAGGAACAGCCCCGCCACGACACCGTGGAAGTGTGCGACTGCGCCGGCGCCAGGCGGATACGGCGTGCTTTCCGTTATGGCGTGGCGGCGTGTGTCCTGTTTGCGCTGTCGCTGTGGTTCTCCGAGCGGTATCTGCGTTTTGATCTGTCCGAGGGGCAGTACCGGATGGCCCTGACCCATCAGGAAGCCTCGGCCCGGCCCATATTGCGGACAGTGGTGAAAAACGATTCCACTTCCGACCCGCCCAACGCCAAGTACGTCGAGGCGCTGGCCTCCGTTGAAGAGGAAGACGTCATTCTCAAGACCTATGAACAGGCCTGCAAGCTGAACCCGCGCGATCAGTTCCTGCTTGTCAACTACGGCTGCCGTCTGTACCGGGAAGGACGTTATGCGGACGCGCGCGACCGTTTCCATGATGCGGGCCTGCTTCCGCCGCCGAATGCCCTGCCGCGCTATCTGGAGGCCGCCGCGACGCTCGCGGGCATGGGGCCGGGGGGCGACATCAGTGATGTCATCGCGCTTGTTGCGCGGGCCAACGCCACGGGCGACGGCATGATATATCCGAAGCCGCTTTGGCACCCCACGCTGCCGACAAACGGCCAATGGTACGCGAAGACGCGCCGGGACATCGTCAACCGTTGTCTTGCGCCGCTTTACAGCATGGAAGCGGAGACGGCAATGCGCGCCCGGAAGGATATCGACGGGGGCAAGCCCGGGAATTGGGACGCATGGCTGGAGGCGATGCTGACCATCGGGGAACGGCTGGTCGGCGAGACGAAGATTTCTTCGGAGAATATCGGCACGAACCAGGTGATGGCCGGCGTAAAGCTGCAAATGGATGTGCTGCAACTGCGCGACACGCTCGCCGAAAAGTCCGGAAAACCGGGGGGGCATGAGGACCGGATTGCGCTTCTTCGCGCCGCGGGGGATGAGATTGTCGCCTTTGAAAACAGCCGGGACGGGAAAATTGCCGCCCACGAGCATATTCTTGCGGCACCGCTCAAACTCGTCCTGGGAACGCTTGCGGCGCTCCTCCTGGCTTTCTTCGGTCTTTTGCTGCTTGGGATGGTGTTTCCCGTTGCGTACAAGGACACGAAATCGCTTCCCAGCCATTGGAGCGGGATTGTGGCCGGATGGGCGGTGCCGACGATCTGGTTTATTCTGCTTATGGCCTGCCTGGCGTTGAGGAATCCCGGGGCGGCTTACAGCGCCCTTGAGGCGGTTTCCGTTTTATGGTGGGCCGTCATGGCCGCCGCGGCCGCTTATGCGCTGTTTTACCCGTTCCTGCAGATAAAACGATGCTGCAACGTGCTTGCGCTGCCCCCGCTCGACGACAGGGGCCGTGGCCGTGTGTGCCGGGCACTCAGGCGGGTGGGCTGGTATTTTGGCATGCTTCGCCGCGTTTCAGGTGTATACCTTGGCGGGTTCCTGTGCGTGCTTTCGCTGTGGATGCTCGTATTCCGGCTTATCAGCGGGCTGTACCCGTTCGACCTTCATTTGCTTACCACCGGTTTGGAAGGCGAGGAGGTCAATCTTGTTCGTCAAGTCCAGCAAATGCTCGGCAAATGATCCCCGCTCCCGCTGCGGCATGAATCCGGCGAGCCTTTCGAAAAGCAGTTATTTGCAGAATTTGGCATAGGCGGAGTCAATCTGAAACGTGGTCACTCCGGCGAGATGCAGCCGTTCCAGGTCCGATTGCGGAGTGGAGTTCCGGCGTTTCAGCAGGTAATGATAGTCATTCACTGTCGGAATGACCGGGACATTCAGCGACTCGGCATATTGGACAGTGGCATCGTCCAGCTCGTTTCCATGTTCAAAGAGGAAATATCGGCCGGCAACATTCTCGCCTGCTTCCACGGCCTGTTTCAGGCCGTTCCTGTCGGTCCCGATGCGTGCTTTCTCTTTGAAACAGGCCTTCATTTGCGCGGAACCGATGAACAATGCGTCCTTGAGAAGATTGTTTTCCACAAGGATGGTCTCCATTCTTCGGAAGAATCCGCCGCTGTCGTCGGTCTCTTTGCAGTCGATCATGACGCCTATTCTTCCCCGGCATTGGGCCGCATACTCGGCAAAAGTACATGGAGGTTCTCCGCCTTTGCGTGAATGCAACAGGCGGATCTCATCCCAGGTCAGGTCGGAAACGGCTTTCCTGACGCCGTAGCCGCGCATGAAATTATCGTCATGCAGCACGACCAGTTCCCCGTCCTTGCTCTTTCGCACGTCCACCTCAACCATCCAGTATCCCTGTCGGATGGCCTCCTGAAGGGCGGAAAGTGTGTTTTCCCCGTGCCGGGTGTCCACCACGCCGCCGCGGTGGGCAATCAGGTGGATATCCCGACCGGCATCGGGTGTGCCGGTGCATACGGCAAACAATAGAAAGAGCAAAATGTTCATAAGTGACCCCGTGACTGGTTTGACTGTCTCTATTTGGACCGTGTTTTGTGCCGCCGGGATTCATCCTGTTCCGCCGCCGGGATGGCGCATGCATACCGGCTTGGTTTGTACATTCGACTTTGCACGGGGGAATTGCGTATCATCCCCTTCCCTTTGGGTTTATCGTGTCGACGCGGTCCCTCCGGGGACGCGGCAGGAGGTCACCCGATGAGCAAGATAGAACGTGCGATTTTGAGCTGTCACGACAAGACGGGGCTGGTCGAATTGGCCAGCCTGCTTGCGGAACTGGGCGTGGAGATTATCAGCACTTCCGGCACCTTGTCGGTGCTGCAGGCGGCGGGTATTTCGGCGCAGAGTATTGCGGACTTTACCGGTGTTCCGGAGCTGCTGAACGGACGTGTCAAGTCGCTGCACCCCAAGGTGCATGCGGGGCTTCTGGGCGTGCGGGACAGTAAATTGCACCTGGAACAGATTCAGGCCCATGACATGAAATGGATTGACATGGTCGTGGTGAATTTGCAGCCCCTCTCGGAGCTCATTTCACGTCCCGGTATCAGCGCCGACGAGGTGATAGAACAGGTGGATATCGGCGGCGTGGCCATGATCCGTTCGGCGGCAAAGAACCACCGGTACGTGACGGCCGTGGTGAATCCGCAGCGTTATCCGCAGGTGATGCACGAACTGCGGGCCCACGAGGGCGCCGTGTCCTATGCAACGCGGTTTCGGCTTGCGCAGGAGGCTTTTCGCGCGACGGCGGAATATGACGCAGCTCTCGCGCAGTACCTTACGAGTG
>CAZOMH010000401.1:0-4864 GCA_964580415.1 uncultured Nitrospirales bacterium | reverse complement strand
CCCGTCACCGGCTTTTGCTTCATCGCGCTCGGCGTGTGCGCCTTTTATCCGCCCGTTCCGATCTTTCATCCCCTCGTCGGCACGCTGACCTATGCCGATCTTATTCTGGCGGCGGGCTTCGGACTCATCCACATCGTCAGCGGGCTGTACATAATATGGAGGCACGACGGCTAATGGCCAGACAGGACAAAGCAACGGCCCGGCCGGAAGAGGACAGCGCGGCGACGCTGCGCGCCGTCTCCGGCATGGCCCAGTCCGAACAGGACGACCCGCAGGGCCGCCTGCTGCACGACCGCATCCGCCTGGCCATTGTCAGCGCGCTGGCGGTCAACGAGTCGCTTGCCTTCACGGATCTGAAAACGCTCCTGGAAACCACCGACGGCAACCTGAGCGTCCACGCGCGAAAACTGGAAGAGGCCCGGTACATTTCCTGCGCCAAGACCTTCGACGGACGCACCCCAAAAACCGTATACCGCATCACCACCGGGGGCCGCCGCGCCCTGGAAAACTACCTCAAGCACATGGAGGCCCTTATCAAGGCCGTCCGCGGCGGGTAGGGTGCGCGGAGTTCCGCAAAGCGGAACGGCATTATTTCGCAATAGAACCGGGAATGGCGCGTTGCGTATTGCTTCGCAGGACTTCACGCACCCTGCAAGAGACCCAGCAGCCGCAAACCGTCCCGAAACATCAGCAAAGCGAACAGCACCAGCAGTATGCCCAGCGAGCGCATGACGATAAGGTAACCCCGCCCCGCAAGCAGATGCCGTGATCGACCGACGATCACGGCCAGTGTCATCTTGCACCCCACCAGGCAGCCGAGCAGGCACACAAGAAATCCCACGGCCGCAAGCGGCGTCTGCCCCCACGCCTTCAGGATCAGGGGGCCGCCCACGGTCAGCCAGAACACGTACACGTTCGGGTTGAGGAAATTCACCAGGGCCCCGCGCCGCAGCGATTTTGGGTCCGTGTCCGAATCGGCCATCTCCATGCCGCGCACCGAGAAACTCTCCCATGCCAACCACAGCACAAACAGTGCGCCCGCCAGCGACACCGTGCCCAGCACCGGACCAAAGTCGGACAGGCGTCTCAGCACGAGGATGCAGACCAGCAGGACCGGTGCATCGGTGAACAGGGGCACCAGCGCCACCTTCAATCCCTCGCGCGTCCCGTGCCGCATCGACTGGGCCAGGACAAGCGTCTGCAGCGGCCCGGGCGAAAGCCCGGCCGACAGTCCCAGCACCACGCCGGATCCAAGCGTGGAGAGTATCTCGGTGTTCGCGGAATCCATCATGCAGGGCATTGTAGCGCCCCCGGACCGCAATGTCGAAACCGCTGGCCCTCTTGCGGGATATCCATGCGATCCTGTATCTTCTGCATGGTCTTGCAGCAGGGGACAACCATGAAGAAGCACCTGGTCTATACTGGAGTCTTTGGCCTCCTCTACGGCGCATACAAGTATATCCAGGGGCGAAGTCCCATGATGCTGGCTATGATGGTCACCCCTCCTGCCACCTTCGCTGCGATGTTCTTCATGTGCGGACTGCCCGTGGTCATTGTTTGGAATTGTTTCACTTTGCCCGGGTTGTGGAAAGCTCATGGACTGAAAGGTGCGTTCCCGTTCACGGTTTCAATTATTCTCTTCTTCCTTTGCGGATTTGCGTTTGATCTTGGCGACAATTTGCGGATAAGGGAAACTGCGGCGCAACTTCCAGAGTACAGAGCTGAGGTGGACAGGGCGATAGCGGGGGCCCTGCGTTCTGGTGTTCCGGAAAAACTAAGCCAATTGGCAGAGCAGGGTTTGTGGGTGGCTCGAGAACATAAGGAAGACGGCTTGGGGTACGCGGTTATCGTCTCTCGCAGGCCGGACGGCGTAATCACAGCGCGATTCCTGCAGAGCGTCACCATAAATTCTCACCATTCCATGGTGCTTTTCCGTTCAGATGGAAACGTCAAGGAAGCCCTTGGGGGGCGGGAACACATTCAGGGAGCGATTGGAGACAACTGGTGGGCCATCGCCGACTGAGCCGTTAAAGGCTCAGGATTCCCGCTTCACCCGGAAGTATCCCTTGATCGATGCGCTGTTGCGCACGCAGATTTGCACGTGGTTCTTCATTCGAAAACCAGCACCGGGATAGACCTCGTCCCCCTCCACAAAGATACCACGGACGGTGTCATAGGAGGGTGCCCCACCCCGTTCATTTATGCTGTGCGACATCTCGATCACCGCGCAATCCAGCGGCCGATACAAAAGGTCACCGGTTCTCATATCCATCCTGTTTTCCGGAAGGGACATTCCCTGCAATTCCAGAGAACGTTTGAGAAGGTCGTAGCTCCTCCCAATCGCCTCAAGCGATGAGGCCTCCATAAGATTCAAACAATGACCCGGATCTATGATCGCGCCCAAAACAAACGGCGTCTTTATGGCGCGTTTCGGACTGCGGGGTTGGCACTTCAGTTCTGTGGCATATTCGAGTGCGCGCTGGGGATTGTTTTCCCAGAAATAACGCCCATGTCCCAACCAGTCATAACTGTTGGCACTGGCGGCAAGGTCCAGTTTGCCCGAAAGAACCGCCTCCCCAACCGATGCATCACAGCCGTGAAAGCCCAAGATCAGTGAAACCGGGCTTCCATACATGAATCAACGGTACTCCTTGCGCAACCGCCCGGATTTTGTGACTATACCCGCCTTAATCAAGAACTGTCGCGCCTCATCAGGCGACGTCGTGAATTTCTTCTTAAGCGCCTTGACGGTGTCGTTAAAACGCTTAAGTTCTTTGTCTGTCATGGCTTGCTCCTACGGCGGGTCGCACCCGCACCGCCACTGGAAGTATAGCCCATTCTGCCAAGCCCTGCAACAGAGAAACGCTTTGGAAAAGCGATATCCATTCCTCTCCCATCGGTCCCGTTTGTCCCATCCGTCCCATTCTGTATACTGTCTCCCGCGATGCCCCTGCACCACAACCCCGGGAAAAGTGTCTCATGACAACAACGATTATGCATCCCCTGCTTTCAATATCCCTCGCTGCCATGGCGGCAGTGTTATCGTCCTTCTCCACGGTTGCCGCGCCAATTTCCGCCGATGCGCTGGCGCATGCGGGTGACTATACGTTCGGCTATTATCCACACGGATGGAGGCGCGATGAGAAAGACCCCGTCATCCGCTATGCCGTGCAGACGAACCGTTACGCGGCATTGGTGGACGCCTCGGGCGGGCGAATCACGCGGCTGGGTCCGGTGCGTCCGCCTGAAAAGGCGGAACAGGCCGCCATGCAGGACAATGCGTTGCTGAACGCGCTGCCCGCCGCGGAACTCGATTTCGCGGTGGTTTGGAACGGCCATGCCTTTCCGATGACCTGCGGTGCGGGCACGCCGGACCAGATGCGGCTTCAGCACGTCGGAAAGTACCTGCAACAGTTTCAGTTCCCGGTCTCGCAGATCGGCGGCCTGGCGTCCGGTGCGGGGCTGGAAGGCGCGAGCGCCTGGGTCGATGGCTACTGCTGGCCCGACCGCATGGGGTTCGAGGTGCGCTATGCCTGGCGCGAGACCCCCGCGCTGCCCGCCTCCGAGAGAAAGAATGTGACGCTGACCGCCATGCTGAAAGTGTCCGACACCTATCCCATCGTGGAAATGCTTGACGCGAACGGCGCATGGCAGCCCGCAAGCGGCAAGACCGACCGCGCGATTCTCATGCGCAACGAGCAGGGCGAGGGCATCGCGCTGTTGTGCGTACCCGGCGCGGGCCAACAGGTCCGGAGGAACGACGAGGGACGGTTGGTTCTAGAAACCGCGCCATTCGACTTCCGCGCACCGGCGGAGCAGACCTTCTCATGCGTGGTGATCCCCTCCCTTGACGTGCGCAAAGACGCACTGCGCGAAACGCTCAACATGGCCGCGTCCGTCGGCGGCACGCTGGGAGTGCGCGCCGAGGGCATCGCCCCCTATACAGGCGCACTGGCCGTTTCCTATGAAGCGGCCAAGGGCTGGTGGCAGGTAATCCTGGGCGAGAACAACGACCTGAACACGATGGAGCGCGTGAAGGTGACCGCGGAGAACACCGCCACCGAAACCTCCACGCTGCGGCTTAGCTTTGCCAAGGCGGGCGGAAGTTTCCCCATCACGGGCATGTCGCCCGTGCTCCGCGACGGCGACGGTTGGCCGCTCGGCCTGCCCGTGCAGATTTCCAAGAACTGGCACACCACGCCGTGCTGGTTCCACGGCCTTACCATGCTGGACGCGGCGCCGAATGCGCCGCTCGATTTCGAGTTCGACCTGGCCTACGGCTTCTGGGGCGGCGTGCCCGCCGTTTCGCACGCGCAGTTGTGCCTGGTCGGCTACGGCGGCAACCAGTTGTGGGACGAGATGGCCATCGGCTCCTTCGGCGAGAGTATCACCTACGACCCCGATGTGAACCTGACGCGGTCCATGGTCGATGATATCCGCCCGCTCATGGTTTGGGGCATGGGCAAAACGCCCAAACAGCAATGGAGCTGGACGCACAACGTGGGCGGCTGCGACTTCCTGACACTGTTCCTCAAGGACCAGCCCAAACGCCAGTTCCTCCGCCGGCAGAAGACACTCTACAGCAGCTACGGCCCCGTCATCTCCGACGTGACCTATGCGGGCGACACACCCGACGGCGCAATCCAGTCCTGCGTGCGCACCCAGTCCTGGCGCGTCGATGATTGCGTGCGTGCCCTGTACACGCTGCAGTACTACGTGGTGAAGCCCGTGGAAAACATCGACCGGCTGGCCTTCTTCCAACTGGGCGCGGACAGGTACAACGACATCTCGTTCAAGCGCATGGTCCGAGGCACGCTGGACGGCATGGAGGAGGCATGGAAGCCCGAGAAAGGCGGTCACAGCT
>CAZOMH010000400.1:0-4875 GCA_964580415.1 uncultured Nitrospirales bacterium | reverse complement strand
GCAGAATAGAGCCGGGTTAATAAAGGGGGCGGGGGTCAATCTCGGCGCTGGTATAATTAATCATGTGCAGCACGATGAAATAGTCGCGATGGCCACCATTGCTGATGTGGTGGATTTTCGCCCGATTCTCTACATTGTGCCATTTTCGAAAGCCAAGGCTCTTGCGATGCCAATCTCGTGTCGAAGTACTGCAAGTGTTCAATCTGTGGAATACGTCTTTGAGAAGTTGCCAAGGCATCTGTTTGATGCTGTGCGGCTCTAACATGAATGCCGAGAAGAAAGGTGTTGAAATGAAGAACAGGCAAGCCGTGGACAATGCTTTAGCCGGATTGGGACCGGGTGATGCAACTTCGTCTATACATTATACAATCCGCATATTGGCGCGCAATACGGAATACAATCCAAAAACCAACAACTTTCTAGTCAAAGGACTGAACAGCGAGCCAAGTCCTAAGCAAAGGGTTCTCAGCAAAAGAATACTGAGTGCTATTGAAGAGGCTGAAGGCCGGCCTATTGCTGAACTGCCCGTCAAAGACAGTAGTAGATACATTCGCCTGCTCTCCGGCAGGCTTGAAGGGCTTCAAAAACCGAATGTGAGCCCCAAACAGGCTGCCATACTTCTGGCGGGCATTAGACAGAGTCCTGCGCAAAACATAACGTCAAGTCTTTTGTCCGCCACGCTCAAGGCTGGCGCCGTGGGCAAGAAGAATAAGGGCAGTTCATCTGGTCCTCCGTCTGCCACGCTCAAGGCTGGCGCCGTGGGCAAGAGCAGGGGGCGCGCATAGACTTTCGGCAGGCGTGTTCTTGGGTTCGTTAATCGACTTGACCCGTATTGTGAGCTCCGAAGACCAAGGAAATCCTCAGTCCATTGGTTCTGAACAGATATGTGCGGGGAGGGCCGCACTACCCCCCGGCGACAGTCCGTACAAGCAGACTATTGCTTTGGCGCGCTCCGTTTCGTTGCCAGCATGCTATTTTTCCGCTAAGCCCATGATCCACTTAACCAGCAGGCGCACACCGAAACCGGTGGCGTGTTTGGGATTGAGGTGGGGAACGCCTTTCACGCCGTAGGCCACACCCGCAATGTCGAGGTGCGCCCACGGGGTGTCTCCCACGAAATGCTGGAGAAACGCCGCCGCGGTGATGGCGCCCGCGTCGCGGCCGGGCCCGATGTTGCACAGGTCGGCGTGGGTTCCCTCAATCTGCTTTCTGTAATCGTCCCACAGCGGCAGTTTCCAAAGCCGGTCGCCCGTGGCCTCTCCCGCCTGGACAAGGCTGTCCATGAGGGCGTTGTCATTGCCCAGAATACCCGCGCAGCAATGGCCCAGCGCCACCACGCAGGCGCCGGTGAGTGTCGCGAGATCGACAATTGCGTCGGGCTTGTACTGGTCCACCGTGTAGGCCATGGCGTCTGCGAGAATCAACCGGCCCTCGGCGTCGGTGTTGTGTACCTCGATGGTCTTGCCGTTGTACGCACGCACGATGTCGCCCGGCGTCTGCGCCTTTGAACCGGTTTTGTTCTCGACGGCCGGCACCACGGCAATGACATTCACCTTCGGCCGCAGCCATGCGATGGTCATCATGGCGCAAATCACGGCCGCGGCGCCGCTCATGTCATACTTCATCTCGTGCATGTTCTGGGCCGGCTTGATGCTGATGCCGCCGCTGTCGAAACAGACGCCCTTGCCCGCGACCGCCACCGTTTTTTCCGCGTTCGGATGGCGGTATTCCAGCAGGATAAGCCTGGGCCCGTTGTCGGCGCCCCTCGCCACGCCGAGCAGCGCGTTCATGCCCAGCTTGGCCATCTTTTTCTCGTCGAGCACGGTGCATTTGCAGTCGGACTGCTGCGCCACGCCCTGGGCAAATTCGGCCAGCGCCGCCGGGGTCATCTCGTTTGCCGCCGTGTTGGCGAGCTGCCGGGCGCCGTTGACGCCCGTGGCAATCAGCGCGGCAAGGCCGCACTGGTGCTCAACAGCCTCGGCCCGTTTCCCGTCGGCCACCACAACGGTCACGGAATGGACCTTTACCGGAGCGGGCGTGTCCTCCGGACGCTGGCGGTACACTTCGAAGTCGTACTGCGCCAGCACAAGCCCCTCGACGAAAGCCTGCACCGGCAGTTCGGGAAAGGCCGATGCGTCAAAGACCACGTGCAAAACACGGTGGCGTCCGAAATGGCGCACCGCCTTGCCCGCGGCCCGGCGCAGTGTCTCGTCGTCGCAAACGCCGCGCTTTCCCAAGCCCAGCGCGAGCACCCCGCCGCAGACAGCGCCCGGTGTGGGCAGGTAGTAGTTGGACTGGGCCTTTCCCGTCACGGCCCCGCGTGCGGCCAGGGCCGCAAACACCGCCGTGTGGGACGGGTCAAGGGCGGCGCTGTGCAGGGACAATTCCTTTTCATACACAGGCACGACCAGGCACGCATCATCCCCGCAGTTCTTCAGCGCGTCCGCCAAAACCGTCTTTATTTCCATGTTTCTTTCCTTTCGCCCATGTGGGGCAGCCGCCCTCGGCTGTCAATCCGGACAGACAGGCGTGTGCGCCTGTACTGCATGGTTATTCCGACTCGCCCACGAGCCAATGGCCTTCATGGCCCGTAACCCGCGCACGGACAATATCACCGGCCTCCATGTTTCCGCCTTTCACCGCAATAGCCCGGTAGCCGTCGGTGCGTCCGTTCACCCAGCCGGACCTGCGCGGGTGTTTCCCGTCGATGAGCACTTCCTGCCCCGTGCCGACCAGCGCCTCCTGGCAGGATTGGTTGATCTCCTCCTGCAGCGCGATAACCCGCGCCAGGCGCGCTTCCTTGGCATCGCGCGGCACGTCATCGGCCAGTGCCGCCGCGGCGGTCTCGGGGCGCGGTGAGTACTTGAACGGAAACACCTGGCTGAAGCGCACCTCTCTTAGAACCGACAGGGTGCCCTCAAAATTCTCCTCCGTCTCGCCGGGGAATCCCACGATGAGGTCGGTGCTGATTTCGACGCCCGGCACGGCCTGCCGCAGATAACGCACCTTTTCCAGATACTCAACCACGGTATGGCGGCGGCGCATGGCCTTCAGAACGGGGTCGGACCCGGCCTGAAAGGGCAGGTGCAACTGTTTGCAGACGGCGGGCCGCGAAGCCATCAGGTCCGAAAGGGCGTTGTTCCAGTCCTTCGGGTGGGGCGAGGTAAAACGGAGCCGCGCCAGACCATCGATCTGCGAGACGGCGTCAAGCAGCTCATAGAATCCGTAGTCCTCGGCCGCACGGTATGAATTGACGTTCTGGCCAAGAAGCCATATTTCCTTTGCCCCCCGGAGTACCAGGCTGCGGACATCGCGAAGAATATTATCGGGCTCGCGCGACACCTCTCGTCCGCGCGTGCGCGGCACGATGCAGAAACTGCACAGGTTGTTGCAGCCCTTAATGATCGCGGTGTATGCTTTGAACCCCTCCACATGGCCCCGTTCCACCCACTCCTCGGGAATGAAGTTTTGCGTGCGGCCTTCCCGGGGCAGCCAGTCGGTGGCGCAAACCCGCGCCCCGGCATGCACGCGTTCCACCAGTTCGGGCAGCCGAAACATCTGGTCCGGGCCGAACACGAGGTCCACAAGGTGCTCGCGCTGGAGGATGTGGCGTCCTTCCTGCTGGGCCACACAGCCCGCCACCGCCACCACCGTTTCCGGCCGGCGCTTCTTGATCTCCCGGAGTGTGCCCAGGAAGCTGAACACCTTGTTTTCCGGATTATGGCGGACGGAACAGGTGTTGACCACAATCAACGAGGCCTCCTCGGGAGACGCCGCCGGAAGGTAGCCTGAATCGGCCAGCAAATCGAGCATGCGCTGGCTGTCATGCTCGTTCATCTGGCAACCGAAGGTCTTTATGTATACTGTGGGGGTCATCGAAATTTTCTTATGCCCGTGGCGATGCGGTGAATGACGGTCCGGCGAGTATACCATCCGGCAGGAAACCCGGCAAAGCCCGGACGGAATGGAGAAGCAGCATGCGTGAGATTACCACCCTCAAGGAATTCGACGCGCTCCTCGCAGAGAGCGAACGGGGTCCCATTCTTATACTCAAACACAGCACCCGCTGCCCGGTTTCCGCGGCCGCCCACAACCGGATGCAGGCGTGGGAGCGCGTGTTGGGCGAAAATGCGCCGCCGGTCTACCTGGTCAAGGTCCTGGAATCCCGCGAACTGTCCGACGAAATCGCCGTCCATCTCGGCGTCAAGCACCAGTCGCCCCAAGTCATTCTCGTGCGGGACGGATATGCCCTCTGGAATGCCTCCCACAGCGGTATCGGGGGCCTTGCGCTCGACGCCGCGCTGCACGAACTGGGCTGACGGATGGTTTTTGAAAGATGCGGACAGCCGCGCCACTGTGGCATTATATATGAGGTTTTTCGCCACTCTCCGAGGGCTTGTCTTCCCGGGACCGGGTTGTTGACGGGGCAAGTCTGCACGGAGTGTGTTATGTCCGCAACGCGCAGGGTTTGGGCAGATGATTTCTTGGATACAAAGCGCGGCGCTCCGTGATATCATTACTGTATCGTGAACAGAAGGAGGAGCGCCATGGCCAATTGTAACGAGAAAAACTGCACTTGTCCGAATACCAAGTGCGAGAGACACGGCAAGTGCTGCGAATGCATAAACTTTCACCGTTCGAAAGATAGCAAGGTTTTTTGTATGCGGGACAAAGAGAAGTAATTCGTCCGCTCCTCCCCAGGGTTTTCACGCAACGCACGCGGGGTCCTTCCATTACATGCCCAAAACGACACCATGCCGATGTGTCGCCCCCCGGTTCCGCCGGGACGGAGCAGCCCTGTTGCTGGTCTCCCTGGCCCTGGTGGCCGGTTGCACCACCGCCACCATGCCGATCTTCGGCATCCCCATCCCGGTT
>CAZOMH010000399.1:0-4880 GCA_964580415.1 uncultured Nitrospirales bacterium | reverse complement strand
CAGAAGGTCCGCGGCGAGGCGGACTACGTGGACGACAGCACGGGCGCGCACCGGCTCAATGTGCTCGATCTGCACCGGCAGATTCGCACCTGTCCCAAGCCGGTGGTGGCGATGGTGGCCGGATACGCCATCGGCGGCGGCAACATCCTGACCATGGTCTGCGACCTGACCATCGCGGCGGACAATGCCGTCTTCGGCCAGACCGGGCCCCTGGTGGGCTCCTTCGACGCGGGTTACGGATCGTCGCACCTGGCGCGGATAGTGGGCCAGAAGAAGGCGCGGGAGATTTGGTTCCTGTGCCGCCAGTACAACGCGCGGCAGGCATTGGACATGGGCCTGATCAACACCGTGGTGCCGCTGGAGAGGCTGGAGGAGGAGACTGTGGCATGGTGCCGCGAGATTCTGCGCATGTCGCCCACGGCCATCCGCTGCATCAAGGCCGCGATGAACGCCGACGAGGACGGCCAGGCCGGCGTCATGGAATTGGCGGGCAATGCGACCAGCCTGTTTTATATGAGCGAAGAAGGACAGGAGGGACGCAATGCATTCCTGGAAAAGCGCCAGCCCGACTTCTCGAACTTTCCAAGGAATCCGTGACGGAAGATGAAGGCAGCAGAGGACAAACCGACCCCTTGCTCCGGAAATTCCTTGGGCGCGCGGACGTTCTTTGTCCCCCCTGGAGGGGGGGGGACCGAAGGGCCGCGGGGTGTGTTCCCGCGCACGAACCTGGCATGTCCCTGCTCCGCATATTCGTCTGCATGGGGGGCATACACCCGCAGCCCCGCCTGCGGCATGGCTGCCCCCCTCAAGAGGGGACCGAAGACAGCATGTTTTCGTGTACTGAATATGGCCCCAGCGCCCCTGCGGAAGCGTTGCTTCCGCAGGAAAGCGGTGGCATGGCCACCGCACTCAAAAAGAAGAGCCCGTCGCACGCTCATTCACGCTCAACTCGTTGCCGCGTATCGCCGCCGCAGGTGCCTTGAGACTCGCGTCTTAAGTGTCTTCCGTCATTGCGAGGAGGACGCAGTCCAACGCGGCAGTCTTGTGTTCGCGTGCGGCCATGGTTGCAGGAGATTGCCTCGCTTCGCCGTCCAGAAAGTCGGAGGCTCTGACAGGCCGGCGTTCTCCTTTTTGGAGTGCGGCGGCAGAGCGCAGCGGCGACACCGCTTTGGCTGGCTTGACGCGGGATATCAGCCAAAGCGGCGTCGTTGCCGCCGCACTCCAAAAATGGAAACCATGCGACGGTGGGGAGGGGTCCGGCAATGAGCACTTCCACTCCGACAGGTTGGCGGGTATGGCCGATGGCGGCGCGACCGCGCACCCTGGGCGCGTCGATTGCACCCGTGCTCATGGGCACCGCCATGGCTTTCAAGGACGGCGGCTTCCACGCGCCGACGGCGCTGGCCACGATGCTGTGCGCCATCCTCATCCAGATTGAGGCGAACTACGCGAACGACTATTTCGATTTCCTGAAGGGTGCCGACACGGAAGCGCGCCTCGGACCGACCCGCGCCACTGCGGCCGGTCTGGTCACGCCGAAGCAGATGCGCAACGCCACGCTCATCGTGCTCGGACTGTCGCTGCTGCTGGGGCTGTACCTCGCATGGCGCGGCGGATGGCCCATAGTCACCATCGGCGTGCTGTCAGTGATCTTCGCCGCGCTCTACACCGGCGGTCCCTACCCCCTGGGCTATCTCGGGCTCGGCGAAGTGTTCGTGCTGATCTTCTTCGGGCCCGTGGCCGTGGGCGGCACCTACTATGTGCAGACGCTGGAATGGCGGCTGCTGCCGACGCTTGCAGGGTTGGCACCCGGGCTGATCTCCTGCGCCATTCTCGCGGTGAACAACCTGCGCGACATCGACGAGGATCGCAGGACGGGCAAGCGCACGCTTGCCGCGCGTTTCGGCGTAACTTTCGCACGGTCGGAGTACAGGATTTGCTTGGCTTCCGGAATGATTGCTGTTCCAGCATTGCTGTACTTTCTGAGCGAACGGCGGTTCCCTGTGGTGTTGTTGTGCGGTGTGGCGCTGTTGATTTCTTTACCCACCGTGCGCCGGGTAACTCGTGAAACCGGTCCGGCGCTTAACGAATGCCTGGCCTCGACCGGGAAGCTGCTGCTGATCTTCAGTATTCTCTTCTCCATAGCGTGGCTATTATGAACCCAACGATCATGGCTGCCCGTGTTTATCGATTCCGTTTGCCACTGGTCCGTCCCTTCAACATTGGCCTGACCACGATTACCGAGCGTGAAGGGCTGCTGCTCCGCTGCACTGACGACCAGGGTGTGGACGCATGGGGCGAGGCTTCGCCGTTGCCCGGCTTCAGCAAGGATACGCTGGAGGACGCGGAGCGGGAACTGCGTCTTATCGCCCGCGACTGGGTCCGTCCGAATCCTTCCGGTCCGTCCTCCAAGGGCTGGTCGAGCGCGGCGACCTATGCCAAGTTGCAGGTGATGTCCTGGCACTCGCTCCGGAGAAAGCCCGCAATGGATGATTGTGGGCCCGTGGAGATTGCCGCACTGCTGGAGGGCGACTGGGGTCAGTTGCTCCGGGGCGCCGCGCGTGCGGCCGAACTGGGCTACCGCGCCGCCAAGCTCAAGGTGGGGCGCAAACCCCTGGACGAGGAAATCTCGCTGACGCGCGAGGTGCGCGCGGCGCTCGGCCCCAAGTGCCGGCTGCGGCTCGACGCCAACCGTGCGTGGACGCTGAATGACGCGCGCGCTTTTGCGGACGGCATCAAGAAGAACCCCAGCGAGTTTCAGGCACCGATAGACTACCTGGAGGAACCGCTGCGCAGTCCGGGCGAACGCACCGCGCTACGCAATGCGACCGGCATTTACATCGCACTGGACGAGACGCTGGTGGACGAGTTCGGAAAGGGACCGGGGGAAAAGCAAAAGCCGCCACTGGCAGACTATTGGATATGGAAGCCCACCTGCTGGGCCATGCCCCGCCATATCGCGCCGGACGACAAACTGCCCCCGCGCATGCTAAGCGCGGTCTTTGAATCCGGTGTGGGCACCGCATCGCTGGCGGTGCTGGCCGCGGCAACGCGCCGGCCCGCCGGACTGGACACCTATTCTTATTTGGCCGATGACGTGCTGGAGGAGCGGCTGCCGCTCGACCAGCCAAACGTGGTTTTGAAAACACTGCTTGATGCATCGCGCCGGGTGGATGTTTCACGACTGGAGCTGCTGCATGAGTACACCCGGTGACGGTATCCGCCAGCCCTATTGTCCCGCCACGCGCGCCGCGCGCCGTTTTGGCGGGGAGCCTTTTTTGATCGGTCCCGACGCGGCCATGTCGTTTGACGAATTCGCGGCCTGGGTGGGCTGTTTGACCGACCGGCTCCGCCGGGACGGCGTGGAGCGGCGGCACTCCGTGGCGCTGGTCCTGCCTCGGGAACCCGAACTGCTGGCGTTGCTGCCCGCCGTGTGGCGCATGGGGGCCATAGCCTTTCCGCTGAACCCCGAGGCCCCGTGGGAGTACACCGTCGCGCGCGTGCATGACTTGGGCTGTGTCATGACGGTGGTGCCAACAGCTCCCGAAACGCCCAGCGGGGCGCATGAGGTGGGTTTGGACGCGCTGCTTGCGTCGTTGCAGCCCAACCGCATCACCCAGGCGCGCGTCCGGCACAACAGAAACACCCCCGCGGTGGCCGTGCTCACTTCCGGTTCCGGCGGCACGCCCAAGGCCGCCGTGCTGTCCCTTATTTCCATGACTATTGCCGCCCAGCGGGCCGGCAAACGCATGGAACTGGAGCAGGGGGACCGCTATCTGCTCAACCTGCCGCTGCACCATGTTTCCGGGTTGTCGGTCTTCATGCGCTGTCTCGAAGCGGGCGCGCAGTGCCTGCTGCCCGGCGCGGAGGAGCGCACGGTGGACGCCATCCTGCGGACACGGCCCACCCATGTGTCGCTCGTGGCGGCGCAACTGCGCCGCGCGCTGGAAGTGCCCGAGGCGCTCGAAGTGCTGCGCGCGGCCAAGTGCGTGCTCTTGGGCGGCGGCACCCTTCCCGAATTGCTGCTCCTGCGCGCGTTCGACGCGGGCCTGCCGTTGATGAACAGCTACGGTATGACCGAGACCTCGGCAATGACCTGCGCCACCGCATTGGACGCGGACCTGGAAGAGCTGCATTCCGCCGGCAGGCCCATGGTGCAGGACACGGTCCGCGTCAATGAAAACGGCCGGATAGAAGTGCGCGGCAACACCCGCTTTGTCGGGTATCTCCACGACGGCGAACTTGAAAAACCCGGCGGCTGGTTCGACACGGGCGACCTGGGCCGTTTTGACGAACAGGGACGGCTCCACATCGACGGCCGCGCCGACCGCATGTTCATCGTCGGCGGCGAAAATGTGCAGCCCGAGGCGGTCGAGGCCGAACTGTGCGGCATTCCCGGCGTGACCCGCGCCGTAGTCGTGCCCGTGGCCGATCCGGAACTGGAATGTGTGCCCGTTGCTTTTGTGGAATTCGCAACAGACCAGGCAAATTCCCCTTCGAAGGGGGTGGTCCGCGAAAGCGAACCGGGGAATGTTGCTTTAAGCCCCCCTTCAAGCGACGATTCAGGCGGGTGTTCTTCAGGTCCCCCTTCGAAGGGGGATTTACGGGGATGTTCTTCTCCCGCCGCCGCCGCACTGCTCGCCTTCTGCAAAGAACGCCTGCCGCGCCATGCCATACCGCGCCACATCTTTCCCTGGCCCGAAGAACTGGCCCCCGGCATCAAGCCCCGTCCCGCGGAAATGCAGCGGCGCGCGAAAGAATTGATGGAAGGCAAATAACCGTATGGGAATGTGGGACAGTCGCCCTCGGCTGTCGTTCGGGAATGTAGAACAGCCGCCCTCGGCTGGCGTTCGGGAATGTAGGACAGCCGCCCTCGGCTG
>CAZOMH010000398.1:0-4883 GCA_964580415.1 uncultured Nitrospirales bacterium | reverse complement strand
GGTAAACGTCACCGTTACAACGGTGTTCGCCGTGATACCGCTCAGCGTGTAATCCGGATACGCCCCGCCCACCGTGCAGGAGGGCACCGCATTGATTGCCGACACGGAGAAGCCGAAGTTGTGAACAACATGCATGGCGGCGACGCTGCCTGTGGCGACCGTGGCATCACCAGTCACGGTTCCATCGGCCGCCGGGGTGCCCGAGTAGGTGATGCTGTTCGTGTTCGGGGTCCACGCGATAGTAACGGTCGTGGCGGCAGTGACGCCGGAAAGGGTGTAGTTCGGGAACGTGCCGGCAACGGTGCCGTTGGTGGCGGTTACGCCGCCAACAGTATAACCGGCATTGGCAGATGCGGTGAGGTTCGCCGTGTCACCCGTCAGTACAGCCGACGGGCCTGTGATCGTACCGCCTGCAACCGGAGACGCGCTGTATGTTATGGCCTGGCTCTGGGCGGTAAAGGTTGCCGTTACGGTCGTGTTCGCCGTTACGCCCGACAGCGTAAAGTTCGGGAACGTGCCGCCCACAACGCCATTGCTGGCAGTGAGCGTGTTCAGAAGGTATCCAGGAGAGACCGTCACCGTCATGTTTGCGACATTGCCTGTCACAACCGTCGTGTCACCGGCCACCACGCCGCCGACCGCGGCAGGGTAGCTCACCGTGTTCGTGTTTGCCGTCCAGGTGGCCGTAACTGTCGTGTCCGCGGTCACGTTGCCCAGCGTGAAGGTTGGGAAGGAACCGACCAGTGTCGCGCCGTTCGTCGCCGCCACTCCGGAGAAGGTGTAACCGGCATTTGTGGCAACGGTCACCGTTCCTGTGTTCGCCAGGAAAACCGTCGCCGGTCCCGACACAGTACCGCCGGCAACCGGATTCTTGGCATAGCTAATACTGTGCGGGTTCAGTGTGACGGTGCCGTCGGACGATGTCGAAGCCGCGTTCGAGTTGCCCGCGAGGTCAACGCACTTGCCTGCCGCAATCGTCGGAACCAGCGTCCCGGCGGCACTCGCGGCCGTGGCCTGGAGCGTGAAATTGATATTGTCCCCAGAGTTGGTGACCGTCCATGTCACGCCCGTTGCGGAACCGCTCTGCGTAATATCCGTTGCGTCAAAGCCGGTAACCGCCTCGCTGAACACCACATTGAAGACTACCGGCAGCACCGTCGCCGGGTCCGCCTGGGCGCCTCCCTGGTTGACCGCCACTGTGGGTGCCGTCGTGTCATATACCGTGACGGCACTTTTGTTGATTGCATCGTTGGTGGCATTGCCGACATTGTCTGTAACCAACAGCGCGAATTTGTACGTGCCCTGGGCCGTGGGAGTAAAGGAGAACGAACCAGTGGCCGTCAGCCTGCGATCCACATAAGTGAACGTGGCCCAGTTGTCCGTGCTGTAATAGAGATCGACCGAGTACAGGCCCGATCCGCTGGCATCGTCGGATTCACCCGTGTAGGAAACGGTAATGGGCGACGAATTGGTGTACGCGGGGGCCACAGGAGTCACAACATTGGGAACGGCCACATCGACGTCGTACACATCCCCCGAGGTATAGCCGGTCGTGATGGCCTGGTTGTTCACATCCCGCCCGGACCCGCCGGTAACGCTGTCGAGACGCATTGTGCCGGAACCGGAAACCGTGGTGGTCACGCGGTACCACGTCGGTCCGACCGCCGTAACTATTGTCCCCGAACCGGCGGCGCTTCCCGTCGTGGTGAAGCTGAAGTCATTGGCCGCAACAGTCGTCATATTGTGATTGAAACGAACATCCCACGTCACCGTTGCCGAGCCTGTGTAGGTCGGCGGCGCGGTCGTCGGGCTGTAACGCGTAATCGCGGTCACCTGCGGGGCGGGAGGACCGGAAGCGGAAAGCGCGATTTGGTCCACGTATTCCGTACCCACAAGGCTGCCTCCGGAATCCGGCAAATCCAGGCGGAATTGCTGAATATAGGTGGCGGAACTCCAGTTTGCGGAACCGGAAGTGGTCAGGTTTGTCCAGTATTCGCTCACCGCCGTATCGCTCGGATTGGTTGCGAAAACAGCGTAACCCGGACTGCCGGTAATGGTCGTGGTGGCGTTGCCGTCCCAGAAGAAGATTGAATTGGTGGCGGTCGTCACGTTTTGGGCGCGCACCTTCAACCACGTCGCCTGCGACGTGGGAAACTCCATCTGCGGCGAGGCAATCATCGGGTCCGTACAGCCGGCCGCGGTCGTGTATCTCATCTGCGTGCCGGTGCCCGTGGGCCCGTTCGCAATCTGATTCAGCCCGACCCAGCCTTCCACATTCCCTGCCGTGTTGAAATCCCACGTGTTCTTCATCGCAGCGGTCGAGGAGTACAGACAGGCCACGTCGCCCGCGCTCAGCGCGGCGGTGTACAGGCTGACCTCGTCAATGCTTCCCGTAAAATAGCTGGTCCATGCCTGGTGGTAGCCAATCATCGTGTTTCCGGACCCGCTGACCGGCACCGTGGCTCCGGTGGTGGTGTAGTCGGCGGTAAGCGTCACCAGTGCGCCGTCAATATAAAGTGTGAAGTCGACGGGGGCGACGGACCCGGTGGCGCGGCAAAACACACCGACCACATGGTGCCATGCACCGTTGTTGTATGTGGCAACGGTGCGCCTTCCCACAAGAACCCCCGAACCGTCCACGCAATAACCGACGGTCCCGGCGTTTGCCCCGCCGAGGCCCAAGCCAAGGGTGAGACCCATTTGCGTTCCCGTAGACGCGCCTCTGTCCTGAACCAAAACCTGATTCGTCCCGGTCGAACTGGTCTTAAACCATGCGGAAACCGAATAGGCCGTCACGGCAGGCTGGGTGTAGGGACAACTGATGTATTGATTTGACCCGCTGAACGCATACGCCTGGCTGGCGGTCCCGATACGGTCCGTGGTCAGCGTCGCACCCGTAACAGTGCCCGTCCTCGCCCATCCGCTCAGGTCGTTCGCATTTCCGCCGAAGGGATAATAGACTTGGGGACCATTGGCCGCGTTGGAACCGGCCGTATTTGTATAGAACGTTATATTGTCAAGAAGTACGGTGGCATCTCCCACCGGGTTTGAGGCGGTAAGTGTCAGAGTATTGCCCAAATCCGCATTGTAATAGAAAGGAGGTATCTCCACCGCCGTAAACCCGGTCCAACTAATGACAGATGTGTACAAAGTCTGCGTGCCGAGCGTTATTGTAAGCGTAATATTGCCGTTGGAACCGGCATCGGCCCGTTTGCACACATAGAACGCCGGGATACAAAACATCCCATTTGTGAGTCCGGTCAAGACCTGCGTCAAGGAACCGGTTCCTTGAATTCCGGCCACAAATGCTCCATTCGGAACAGCGCCGTTGGTGCCTGTATGGAAGTATGCCTGGAGCGCATTTCCGTTGAGAAGGGTGCCTCCGCTGCATGCCCAACTGGCAATGGTGGTGGTAGTGCCGGGACTCGCCGGCATCGTGTTCCCTTCAAAGGAACCATTAAGCATCTGGTTTGTCTGTCCCTGGGCACCGGGGGCAATACCGAACACAAGCAGCAAACTTGCGGCCAGCATGACCATAAACCCTGTGCGCACAGACACTTGGCCGCTACTCGAAATAAGATTGCGGATGAGCATAGTACTATAGCCTCCTCGGTAAGCGTTAAAATCACGGACAAGGCAGCCCTGCCAAGCCGTCGCGTCACTTGACTGCACTATATAACCAAAAGCCCGAAATATCAAGTTCTATTTCTCGTTCTGTTCATTTTTCTCAAAAGGGGGTTTCGGCCATAAAACCCGGCGCATCCCCTTCTCCATGCCCCGCCAAAGAGAGAGCCCCGGGCGGTAATCCCGCCCGGGGCATTCATGCCGTCATGATGTCATGCTGTCCGCCGGACTAGTCCCTCCGGCGCCGCACGGAAACCGTGCCGCCAAAGGCGGTCAACGCGGCAAGAACCGCAAGTCCCAACGCGCCAGCGACCGGCACGGCGGCGCCGACCGATACCGTCGCCGGACCCACCGCAAGGTTCTCGTTGTCATCGGAAACCTCGACCTGATAACTTCCGGCCATCGACGCGGCTGCCGATGTGAAGTGCAGCGTGGCGGTGTCTGTTCCGGTAATGCCGTTACCGTCCGATATCTGCGCAAAAGCCTTGGCTCCATCCTTAAACCACTGATACGTCAACGTTCCCAAGCCGCCGCCAACCGTGATGCCCCAGTTCTTGCTTTCTCCGGTGGCAATGTTCAGATTGGACAACCCCGCACCCGCCGACATGTGGGCGCCGAAGCGAACCGTCGCAGTTGCCGAGGGGTTGGCGCCGGTGTCGTCGTTGACCACAACGAACACCTCATAGGTGCCCTGCTGAAGCGCATTATAGGGAATGGTGGCCGCAAGAACATTACCCGCCGGAATCGCCGCCGCCGCACCAAGCGGTGTCGTGGATGCGCCCATCTTGGCGAACCACTGGTACGTCGTCGGGTTCAAACCGTTGATGAACTCCGCGGAAACGGCAAGCGCGGGCGAGGTCGGCGCCGTCTGGTACAGATCGCCGCCGGTCGGTGCGACCGTCCACTGAACGATGTCGCCCACAATGACCTGCCGGGTTACAGGCTGCGCCGCGTTGGTGCCATCGGACACATTGTACGTGCGCTGATAAGAGCCTGAAGTGCTTGTGTCCAACGCGCCGGATACGACCACGGAGCCTGTGAGAACGCCGGCACAAGCGTCTGTCGCCGTGTAGCCCGGGTCGGTCCACGCAGTGCCGCGCTGCCATGCCACCGAATTCCCGCCAATCAGAGAAATCACGGGTGCCGTGCTGTCAACGACATCCACCGTGCGGGTTGCCGTGACAACCTCGTTCGTGACCGGGTCGGTAACAGTGTAGGTAATCGTGGCTCCGGTTCCGATCAAGGCGGTATTCAGGGGA
>CAZOMH010000397.1:0-4888 GCA_964580415.1 uncultured Nitrospirales bacterium | reverse complement strand
GGCTTGCGGCAGAGTTCGCGAATCCGGCTGGCGAGGATCAGTCTTTTGCGGTTCCTGCGACGTTCGGTAAACTGACAGGGGGCGGGTTGAGTGTTGAGCTTTGGGTGTTGCCCAATCATGCCCTGTTGGGGGAGACGCTGTTCAGCACCCAGGAAGGCCGGCAGGGTATACGGGTGGGGACGCTCAGCGTGAAGGGCGAATGGACGGTGCGTATGGAGCTGTACGACGGCGACCGTCAGGTGACGTGGCAGGCAGACCACGGGGTGTTGCAGAATGACCGTCTGCACCATGTCGTGTTTATCTGCGACGCGGTTGCGGGATTCGTCGTCGCCGTCGTCGACGGCGTGTATTGTGACGGCGGAGAGAAACGGGCATCTGGCTTGGGATCCATTCCTGCGGGGTTGGGGACGGTGGATGTGACTGGGCGGGCAAGGATTTCGGGGCGTGTCAGACATGTGCGGCTGTATGACCGCGCGCTGCGCATTTCGGAAGCGGTAGGCAATTTCAGGGCCGGTGTTACACCCTGATGAACGGGGTCGCTTTTTTTCATGTCTGCATTTGGGGGCGGGGTGGGGGAATGACTGTTCAGCAGGTGACAATAGGATTGGCACTGATCATCTCGGCAATGATTTCCGCTGATGCCGCGGAAGCGCCGTTGGCCGTCCGACGTGTCGGCATTTTCCACGATGCCAGCTTTCCCGGGGGCTCGCGCGGCGCTTGGTATCGCGACACCGTGCAGTCGCTTGGCTGCAACGTCCAGATGCTCACGGCGGACGACTTAACCCGCACCAACCGGGTGCCCCGCCGGAAACTCGATGTATTGATTTTGCCGGACGGTCAGAACATCCCGTATGAAGCGGCTTATACCCTCCCTCATTTTCTGGCCGAGGGCGGGTCGGTCATCGCGGAGCGACTGCCGGAATGGGCCATGAGAAGAGATCCGCAGGGGGGCAGCTGGATAAGAGCGGTCCGGTTAAGCAGGCCAAACGACCCGACGTTCATGCAGGAAAATCTCATGAGTGATTTTCAAATCCGGCACTTAGGAGGATCGTCGGCACAACGTTCACTGGCAACCAACCTGACGGTCAACCCGAAATGGCCGGACGACATTAAAAGCAGTCTGCCCGCGGCGGCCGGCCCGCTGGTCAAGACATTCCAACTGGCGGACAAAATATGGTACAAAGAGTATAAAGGCGAGCCCGTTGACAATAACATTGAAACGGCGGCGAATATTCTTTTCCCGGTCTATCTCCTCCCGTCCGGCGAGGTGACCGATTTCCTTGTCTACCGTTACCATAATTCCTATTTCAACGGTGCCACGCTGGTGCTCTTGGGCGAGACCGGGAAAGCCCTGCTGGCCGGTGAACGCGGGACTGACGTTCTGTCCGCCTGTTTACGGTTCTGCTCGATGAGACTGCCCAATGAGCAGGAGGCGCCCTATTACGGGCGTTTGATTGCCCTGCATCGGCAGGTCAGCGAGTACGGACGGGAGTTCAGCGAGACTTTCCCGCTGTTGCGCGATATTGCCTTGGCGGCATTTTACCGGCAGGATTCAAAGACGCACGCCCAGATGCGGAACTATCTGGCCGGTGCGGAAGCGGCGCTGACGGAAATCATAACGGAAAAGCAGGCGATTGATAAAAAATCGTTGGCGGATGAAAATCCACAGGATCAGGATCAGCGGCGGCTGGCCCTGCTGAAACGGATTGCACTCGAAGAAAAGCGCTTGGAGGGTTTACGGAAAGAAGCCGCGCCGGAATTGAAGCACGTCCGCTATCCCGCAAAGGTGAAGAGCCGAAGCGCTCTGGGCGAAATGCCGGTGGAAGCGGGGTGCAGCTGGTGCGGGCTGTATGCGCTGCGCCGTGATTTTTTCAAAACCATCAAGGGGCTCGGCATCAATGCCTGGTATCTTTATGGCGGCTATTTTTATTACCCCTATTTCGATGATCCCGCGGTGAGAGCCGAGATGGAAGGATTAAAACTTGATATCGCGTATGGCTGCGGCAGTGGAGCCAGATCCGGCAGCGGCTGGCACGACCTTGGCGACATCATGCCGGGACAAGGCAGATTGGATCTGGCTACAGGCAAAGTGGAAGAGACAAAATGGAAAACGTATGACCAAGCCGCTTTAGATAAATCGATCCGGGAGTTTCTCCAGTATTGGCAGCCGTTCCCGCTTTTACGCGTCTATGTGAACACGGCCGAGTCCGGGCTACATAACCGGTTCTGGGGCGAACAGGCGCGCCAAGAATATGTGGCGCATCTGAAGGAGAGTTATGGGAGCGTGGAGAAACTGAACCGGCGGTGGGGAACGGAGGTGAGGTTTTTTTCCGACATCCAGTTGCCGACGGCTCAGCCGGTCACGGCCGTTGAACACGCCCAATGGGAAGATTGGATCAGCTTCAGGGAGTTCAGACTTTATGAAGCGCGCTTGGCGGGGTATAAATTGTTCAAGAAACATGCCCCCGGTCTTCTCTATTCCTCATGTATTTCAACCGAATCCGTAAACAAGCAGGCGTATTCCGGCATTGACCTTTATCAACTTTCCAAACCGCAGGACATCAGTGGGCCGGACGGCACCACGGCCGGCGTTGCGCAGGAATGGAAGTTCCTTGACCTTCACTGTGGGCAACCCATATTTTCCGTTGAATGGGGGCTGTTTTACTTCCCCAAGGCCGACATGCTGCGCAGCCGCAAGGAGCTGACCCGCCAGCTGTGGTGGGAAGTCAGCGGCGGGCATATAGGCGTCAATCTCTGGTACTTTCGCTGGCCGGGTTTTAAAGCCAATTATGTGGATACCACCGGACTGACTACCCTGTTAGGGTGGGAACTCAAGCAGGATATTGCCGACTTCCGGAAGATTGAGCATGTTTTGCTGGATGGCAAACGTCCGTCGCCGGCCACGCTCATTTTATTTTCCAACACGAGCCGGGTTCACGACCAGAGTTGGGGTCTGAAAGGCGAACCTGTGGTTTCCAGGCATCTGACCGCGGTCAAGCAGGTATACCATGCCCTGTGCAAGCAGCATGAGCCGGCGCGGGTGATTGACGAGGGGGCCATCTTGGACGGCGCCGACCTTTCCTCCTGCAGGCTGCTCATCGTTTCCCATGCCCAGTACCTTTCCGCCGAGGTGCAGAAGGCGCTCCTGGCTTATGTTGACGGCGGCGGCACCCTGTTCTGGGACGGGATGTCGGGTCAATTCGACAACTATGGCAACGCCGGACAAAGCCTGTTTAAGAAGGCGTGCGTCGTGCCGCGCGCGATGCCAAAAGGCACCCTAACGGTGGCTGACGGAAACACCTGTGAACCGTCCGCGAAGGCCATGATTTATTCCCCGCTGTCGCTGAGCTCGAATGATCAGCAGGTGGTGTTGAAATACTCGTCGGGCGAGCCGGCGGTCGTGGTTCAGAGGCGGGGGAAAGGCAAGCTGATCCTCAGCGGCCTGCCACTGAGCGACGCTGGCAAGGATATGGCCGGATCACTCACGGAGTTGCTTTTCCGGGAAGCGGGAATGACGCCGACGTATGTCTGTTCCGATGAGTCGCTGCTCATCCGCGAATGGGATTATGACGGCAGCCGTTACTTGATTTGCGCCTATCCGGAAGGGAAAGAACTGATATCCCCTTTCCGACTTAGCCTGCGGGGCAATTACACCGTGCGGGACACCCTGCTGGGACTTGATGTGCCGGTTACGTATGACGGGAGATACACGGTCATGGAGGGCTTGATCACTTCGCCGGGCGGCCGTGTTTATCAGCTTCAACCCGGCCAGGCGTCTGCCGGCAAGGGGGATAAGAAATTTTCCGCAAACAACGCGCCGGCCGCCTCCCAGCCGACCGCTGAAGCGGTCAAGGCGGAATTGCCTTTCAACGGGAACCTGTTTGAGCGGGACGAGCAAGTCAAACTGGGCGATTACACGGTTCAGGCCGTTCTGATTCCGGAGGGAACCGCGCCGGAAAAAGGGCGGGCTTTCCTGACGGTGAGCCGCGGTGCAGAAAGCAGCAGGCAGGAGCTTGAGGCCGGGAGGGAGACGCGTTTTGTCTTTCGGGATGAAACGCTCCGCGTACGGTATGTTTCCGGATTTTTCATGTTTCCCATGCATGTGAAGGTGGACATCGCCCGGGAGCCGCGGAAAACCCCGGAACGGTAGCGGTTGGACGCTCAAATATGTGTGCCTGTGAGAGTGGGGTCAAGGGACTGGAACCCGGGTTTGAAAAACGTGTTGTGTGCGGATGCGGCGTGGGGTAAACTTTAAAAATGAAAACAAATTACTCATTTGGGTTGGTGGTTCTCGCCTGTACGGTATTGGCGGCGGGTTGCGGCAAACAGGCACCTGCCGTGGCCGGCTCCAAAAAGCCGGTTAAACTGACCTACAGTGTGTTCTTCCCTCCCACTCACGTTCAGGCCAAACTGGCTGTCGAGTGGGCGGACGAGATCAGAAAACGCACAGGTGGACAGGTGCAGATCACCGTGTTTTCCGGGGGTGCGCTGACCAAGGCGGATCAATGTTATCAGGGCGTGGTGGACGGCGTGTCCGACATCGGCATGAGCGCGTTCGCTTATACGCGCGGGCGCTTCCCGCTGCTCGAGGGACTGGATCTGCCGGTCGGTTATCCGGACGGCATCAGCGCCACACGCATGGCCAATGCGCTGACCGCGAAATTCAAACCCGCGGAGACGCAGGACACGAAAATGATCTATGTGCACGCGCACGGCCCCGGGGTCTTGGCCACGAAGAAACCGGTCGCGAAACTGGAGGATCTGAAGGGGCTCAAGATCCGTGCCACGGGGTTTTGCGCAAAGGTTGTCGAGAGTCTTGGCGGATCGCCGGTGAGCATGCCGCAGGGGGAGACGTATGAGGCGTTGCAGAAGGGCGTGGTCGACGCGA
>CAZOMH010000396.1:0-4898 GCA_964580415.1 uncultured Nitrospirales bacterium | reverse complement strand
CGGGCATCGCCCTGGCCGAGTGCCGCCGCAGGCGTTGGAACAAGGAGAAGGGGCGGAAGTAGTAGCCCGGCTGGTATATTGTCCGGAGAGGAATAATTTGACACGGCAGGGGGACAATGGGTACTATAGCGCCCCTGTCTTGGATGCGGGGAATACGTGTGTCCGAGCGGGTGCGCTGTTGCGCAGGTTTTTTCAGGCAACCATGGGCGGCCGTAATGGTACGGTGTCGCCGTCAGGAAGGACGAAGGTATTATATGGCCAGGTATCTGGGACCGAAGCACAAGTTGAGCCGCCGCATTGGCAAGTGTATTTGGGGCAGGTCGGACAGTCCGGCACAGAAGCGGCCCTATCCGTCCGGACAGCACGGCGAGAACGCCCGCCGCAAGATGTCCGTGTACGGCACGCAGTTGCTGGAGAAGCAGAAGCTTCGCATGCATTATGGCGCGATCATGGAACGCCAGATGCGCAAGACCTTTGTCCTGGCACGGCGCATGGGCGGCAACACAGGCACCAACCTGATGATGCTGCTGGAGTCGCGTCTGGACTGCGTGGTGTGGCGTTTGGGCTTTGCCCCGACGATTTTCGCCGCCCGCCAGCTTGTGTCGCACTGCCATATGCTGGTCGATGGACAGAAAGTCAACATTCCGTCCTTCCAGGTGAAGCCGGGCATGGTGGTTTCGGTCCGCGAGAAGAGCCGCAAAATCCCGATGATCGAAGAGGGCGCGGAGCATCCGCCTTTCCAGATTCCCGAGTACCTGGACCGTCCGGCCAAGTCCTTCGAGGGCCGGATGACGGCCACACCGAACGCGGCCACGATTCTGTACCAGGTCGATACGAACAGCATCATCGGTTTCTATTCCCGCTAGTCGGAACGAAACAGGGATTCTTCTTCTGGCGGACCGCCCGCGCGGCGGGCCGCCAGTTTCTTTTTGGGTTCTTTTGTTTGTGAAGCGCCGGCATGTCCGGCACGGGGCACCGAGGACGGACTATGAGCATCGAAGTGGTTGTGGGCGCAAACTGGGGCGACGAGGGCAAGGGCCGCATGGTCGATTATCTTGCCCAGGACGCCGATTTTGTGGTGCGGTACCAGGGCGGCAACAATGCCGGCCACACCGTGGTGAACGAGTTTGGCGAATTCAAACTGCACCTGCTGCCGTCGGGTGTGTTCAACCCGAACGTGGTGAACATCCTCGGCCCGGGCATGGTGATTGACATTGAGGCGCTGGCCACCGAGATCGACGAACTCAAAGGGCGCGGCATTCATCCGAACATCCGCATTTCGGACCGCGCGACCATATGCTTTCCCTTCAACAGAATGGCCGACGGCTGGGAAGAGGAACGGCTGGGCAAGAACGCCTACGGCTCCACCCGCCGCGGCATCGCGCCGGCCTACGGCGACCGCACCGTCAAGAAAGCCATCCAGATTGGCGAAGTGCTCTATCCGGAACGGCTCCGCGCGCGCCTGCAGCAGATTTGCGACTGGAAACTGCTGGAAGCGGACAGGGTGTACGGGCACGGCGGGGCGTTCACTTTCGGACAGATGCTCGAATGGACGGAGACCTGGGGCGGCAAGCTGCGCGACCTCATCTGCGACACCTCGGTGCTGCTTGAGGCGGGCGCCAAGGCCGGCAAGAAGATTCTGTTCGAGGCCCAGTTGGGCACGCTGCGCGACCTGAATTTCGGCATCTATCCCTTCACCACCTCATCCTGCACACTGGCCGCCTATGCGCCCATCGGCGGCGGCCTGTTCGGCCACCCGCTGGACCGGGTGGTGGCGGTGGTCAAGGCATTCTCGACCTGCGTGGGCGAGGGCCCCTTCGTGACACTCATGGAGAAGGAACTGGCCGACCCGCTGCGCCAGTCGGCAAAAGAATACGGCGCGGCCACCGGCCGCCCCCGCACCATCGGCCACTTTGACGCGCTGGCAACCCGCTACGGCTGCCTGGTCCAGGGCGCGACCGAAGTGGCGCTGACGAAACTGGACAGCCTGAGCGGGCAGAAGACGCTGAAGATATGCACACACTACGCTTGGAAAGGCGCGGTCTACGACCGTTTCCCGCTCAACGCGGTGCTCGAAGAGGCCACGCCGGTGTATGTGGAACTGCCGGGCTGGAGCGAAGACATCAGCGGCGTGCGCAGCTTTGCCGGGCTGCCCGAAGCGGCACGCATCTACGTCGGGAAGATTGAGGAATTGATCGGCTGCCCGATACGCTACGTGTCGGTCGGCCCGGAACGCGAGGCGCTAATCGACCGCGGCTGAGCATTTGCGGTGGCATGGGCATCTTGCCCATGATCCCCACGGGCGAGACGCCCGTGCCACCGCCAAAATCACAGCCAAAGCGGTGCCGTTGCCACCGCACTCCATATGGCATTACAATAACGGCATGCGAAGGATGCTGTTCACCATTTCCGCCATCACTCTGGTTCTGTCCGGGTGCGCCACAGTTTCCGGGACGCATCACGGCGGGCGGGGGGATGCAAAGGTCGTCATGGCATACTTCATGGGGGGGGAGGTGGCGCCCAACATGCCGGTCGAACTGCTCACCCATGTGTGCTATGCCTTTGCCAATGTGCATGAGGACGGCAGCGTTTGCCTTGAACGCGACAAAGACGCGGCGACTCTGGCCAAACTGACCGCGCTGAAACGAAAGAATCCCCAGTTGGCCATTTTGCTGTCCGTCGGGGGCTGGGACTGGTCCAAATACTTCTCCAACGCGGCGCTTACCGCGCAGTCGCGAAAACTGTTTTGCGAAAGCGCGCTTGCCATTGTGAAACAGTACCGGCTTGACGGGCTGGATATCGACTGGGAGTATCCGGGAAACCGGGGCGCCGGGAATGTGTTCCGTCCGGAGGACAAAACGAACTTTACCCTGCTGCTCAAAGATCTGCGCGCGCGGATGAACGCCACGCCGCAGGGCCGGTGCCTTCAGTTGACCGTCGCCACGGGCGCGTCAAAACCCTATTTAACCCGGACCGAGCCGGACAAATTCGCGCAATACGCGGACTACATCAATATCATGACCTACGACTTTACCGGGTTTGGCGCAAAGTTTACAGGGCACCACACCAACCTGTGGCAGTCGCCGGATGACAAGAACGGCGGCGCATCGGCCGTGGGCGCGGTGGAAGACCACATCGCCGCGGGCATCCCGCGTCAGAAGATCGTGCTGGGCTGCGCTTTCTACGGGAAGGGCTGGGAGGGCGGCGTGGCCCCGGCGGGCACGGGCCTTTTCGCGCCGGTAAACAAGAAGGCGTCGAAAGCCCTGACGGTTTCCTTTGCCAAGTTGGCGGACGGCTATATCGGAAAGAACGGATACGCGCGCCATTGGGATGCAAAGGCACAGGCACCTTATCTGTGGAATGCGGCCCGGCAGGCCTTTGTCACGTACGACGACGAAGAATCCGTCACCGCCAAATGCCGCTATGCCCGGCAGCGCGGACTGGCGGGCGTCATGTTCTGGGAGTATCACGGCGACAAGGACAACCGCCTGCTCCATGCCATCTGCCGCGCCCTGCCGGCCGCGGGAAAGAATTGACAAAAACAACATCCGCCCAACCCTGGAGACACCATGCCGAATATCCGTATTGACCCGGACCGCTGCAAACACTGCAATGCCTGCGTGGAGGAATGCCCCGCGACAGTGTTTGCCTCAGAAAAGAAAGGGACCGTCCCCGGTGTGGTTCGCGCGGAGCATTGCATCGTCTGCGGACACTGCGGCGCCCTCTGCATGCCGGGTGCCATTGAACATTCGGATTTTCCGCCGGGCACGGTATCGCCCATAAACAAAGAGATTCTGCCCGGTCCGGACGCGCTGATGGAATTGCTCCGCGCGCGGCGTTCGGCGCGGGTGTTTAAGAAGAAGCCCGTATCGAAAAAATCGCTCGAAAGGATAATTGAAGCCGCGCGGTTGGCGCCCACGGCGCACAATGATCAAGGCACGCAGTATATCGTTGTTCAGGACAGCGCCGAACTGAAGCAGATTGTGGACATGACCGCGGCCTTTCTTGGGCAGACGGCGAAAACGCTACGGAATCCCATCAAGCGAACACTCTTCGGGCTGCTGGACCCGAATAGCGTGAAAAGCGCCTGGAGCATGGTGGACAGTTTTGAGTCGGTGGCCCGGGCGGCTTTGGATGGAAATGATATGGTACTGCGCGGCGCGCCCTGTGTCCTGTTCTTCCACGCCGACCCGGCCATTACCAAGCCGGACCAGAGCGCGCAGTTGGCCGTGCAGAACGCGACACTGATGTGCGAGACGCTTGGGCTGTCCAGTTTCTACACCGGCTTTGTGGTCGCGGCCTGCGCCCGCGGCGTACGGTTCCCGGCGCTGGCGGGCATGCCGCCCGGGCATCATGTCTACGGCGGCATGGCCATTGGATACTCGAAGTTCACGTTTAAACAATGGCCGGACCGAAACCCCGCCGCAGTGCAGTGGCGATAGGCTGTTTTCTCCTTTGGCCGCATACGAAGTATAATTTGACCCTTGGCGATTCTTGGCAAATCCGCGGGGAGCCCCCCCCTCCAGGGACGGGGCTCCCGGCGGCGTTGCCGTTTTTTTGCATGCTTTCCGGAAAGGCCTCCATGGCGGTAAATCTTCCAAAACTGGCGCTGATCGACAAGGTGGTGCAGGCGCTGCGCACCAGGGAACACCGGGTTGCGGTGTCCGGGGCATGGGGCTCTTGCAAGAGCCTTGTCGCGGCGCAGACCGCCGACGCGCTGGCCGCACCGTTGCTGGTGATTACGCCGGGCCGTATGGAGTCCGAGGCGGTCTATGACGATCTCTCCACCTTCCTCGGCGAGGACCGCTGCGCGCTGTTTCCGGCGTGGGAAGTGCTTCCGACCGACACAATGAGTCCGGCCGACGACATCGTCGCGGAGCGGATGAACACGCTCAAGC
>CAZOMH010000395.1:0-4906 GCA_964580415.1 uncultured Nitrospirales bacterium | reverse complement strand
ACCTACAGGGGCACAACTGGTCAAGTTTTGCTGATGGGTGCCGGAGTATCCCTGTACGCCGGATTTTCCGGCAATGAGACGGAGCGCGCAGAACGCAATTGGGTATCCAATGCGTGCATTATTGACGGCCAAAACGGGCTGCGCTGCGTGGAGTGTTCCGGCGGCGGGACATTAGATGGATTCATCATGACCCGCGGATACTCTTCATACGGTGGCGGAATGTACTGCCACGGTTCGCCAACAATCAGTAATTGCATGTTTAAGCAGAACACTGCGCAGACCGGCGGCGGCCTGTATAATTACGGCGTGTTCCAGTTGATGAACTGCGTTTTTCTGCAGAACACTGCTTCGGCAAAGGACAGCAACTACCGGGGCGGCGGCGCCATATACAACAGCCCGAATTCCTCCACACCGGCACCTGTGGTTGCGCACTGCACTTTCTCGGCAAACACCGCCTTCTGTGGTGGCGCCATATACCACAGTAGGGGAAATCTGACGGTTGCAAACAGTGTTCTTTGGGGAGACACCGCCTCCAGCAGCGTTGAAATCTACAACAGCGACAGCACCTCTGCGGCGGCGGTCTCCTGCTCCTGCATACAGGGTGGATACACGGGCACCGGCAACATTTCCGTTGACCCGTTGTTCCTGGACGCCCACGGCGGCAGCGTGCAATTGGCGGATGTCTCGCCCTGCCTGAACCGCTGCAATGCAGTCACGGGTATCAGCACGGATTTTTTGGGCCGTGCCCGTGTGCAGGGCGTGGCTCCGGACATGGGCGCCTATGAAGGGGGTGTCCCGGAAGAAGACATCATAAACTTGAACGTTGCGGTATCTCCCCCAGACGGGGGGAGAACCAGTCCGGCTTCCGGCATGACGCACTTCTACGGGCGGGGTGAATCCGTGCTTGTGTTTGTCCAGCCGCTCGGCCACCGGTTTGAAGGCTGGACGGGAATGATCGACAGCACTGACAGGATGGTCGCTTTTATCGCGGAACGCAACGGCGCCATGACGGCAACCATGACGGACAACATTGTGCGTGTGAACGCCGCACGGGAAGGGGACGCCGATGGCGCTTCATGGGAAACTGCCTACCGCACAATCCAGGAGGGGGTCAATGCAGCCGCGGTGGAAGGCGGCGAGGTGTGGGTGGCTCAGGGGACCTACACCGGAATCAGGCAAACCGTACTGAATATGAAACCCGGCGTCAGCATTTATGGCGGTTTCTCCGGCAATGAAGGGGACCTGGCGCAGCGCGGCCCCGGATCGTTTGCGACCGTCATCGACGGAGAGGATTT
The DNA here is from genome assembly GCA_964580415.1 of uncultured Nitrospirales bacterium. GTDB lineage: Bacteria > Hydrogenedentota > Hydrogenedentia > Hydrogenedentales > CAITNO01 > CAITNO01. The sequence goes on along the minus strand of CAZOMH010000395.1, from coordinate 3,611 downwards.
GAACCGATGCGTCTACGGGGCGGATGACGCGCTTCTTGACGGGTTCGTTGTAACACGCGGCCACGCTTCCACGGGCGCCGGCATGTACAATTATGGACGGTCACCGCAAGTAATGAACTGTCAGTTCATTGGAAATGCCACCACACTTTCGGGGGGGGGAGCCGTCTACAACTCTGTTTCAAATGCCACTTTCATCAACTGCACCTTCTCGCAAAACGCGGCCGCCACAGGGGGCGGCGCCATGTACAACACATATTCCGGCCCCCGTTTGGTAAATTGCACCCTGGGAGGCAATCATGCCGGGTACGGGGGCGGGCTTTGCCAATACGGAGGTCTCACCACCCTCGTGAACTGCATCCTTTGGGGTGACACGGGAGGAACGACGCCCGAATTGGCCAACAGCAGCGGCAGTGTCACCGTCAGCTACTCATGTATTCAGGGCGGATGCGCGGGAACGGGAAATATCGGGGACGATCCGCTTCTTGTGGACGGCGCGGGAGGCAGTCTTCAACTGCGCGAGGGTTCTCCCTGCAAGAACACCGGCACCGGCGGCGGTGCGCCATCGACCGACTGCCTGGGAAGACCCCGGCTTCTTGATGAGGGCGTTGACATGGGTGCCCATGAAGGAACTGCGGCTGCTTCCGACATCGTTACACTCACCGTGATGAAAGTGCCGGATGATGGAGGATGCACACTGCCCGAGTCGGGCACCCACCTTCATGTGCGCGGCGAAGCGGTGCCTCTCCTCGCACGCCCGGCGGGACACCGTTTTCTGAGTTGGACCGGGGATGCCTCCGCAAGTTCTCCGCAAACCGCAATATCAATGAATTCCTCAAAGTCGGTGTATGCCGTATTTGAAGAAAACGTGGTCTTTGTAAATGCCGCGGGACAGGCTGCGGCGCCGACCGGAACATCATGGTCCGCGCCCTTCCGTACGCTACAGGAGGGTGTCGACGCGGCCGGGGATGCCGGCGGCGGGCAGGTGTGGGTGGCGGCGGGCGTCTATACGGCGGTCTCCGAACCGGTCTTGGCAATGAGGCCCGGCATACTCGTGTACGGCGGTTTTGCCGGTTATGAAACACGTTTGGAACAGCGCGACTGGACGCATTACCCCTGCGTAATCGACGGTGAGAATACCCGGCGCTGTGTGACCGGCGATGAGTACGCCCTTCTGGACGGCTTCACTGTCACGCGGGGGTATTCTTCCGCCTCATCCACATCCCACACCAAAGGCAAAGGCGGGGGCATGGTCAACAATTCCGTCTCGCCGACTGTGCGGAATTGCCTGTTTTCAGACAATCATGCTGAAGGCGCGGGAGGGGCAATACTCAATATGGCCGCCATACCGCGCATAGAATACTGTGTATTTCGTTCAAACAGCACGTTGGACACCACGGGAATCAACGACTATGGCACGGGTGGCGGGGCCATCTGCAATATCGACGGAAGAATTCAGCTTCTGGGTTGCACGTTTAGCGGGAACACCTCCACGGCCGGCGGGGGGGCATTGTACTCGGAATACAGTTTAATGAACGCCACAAACTGTGTCTTTACCCTGAACAGCGCGGGGAAACACGGCGGCGCAATCATGAACGACTACAATTACGGCAGCAGCAGTACCGCGACAAACTGCACCTTCTCTGAGAACAGCGCCGAAGGATACGGCGGCGCTCTGATGGACGGCTATTATCCGACGCTTGTCACAAACAGTATCCTATGGAACGACCGGGCCTCGTACGGGTCCGTGGAGATCGCCTCTTCCTATTATTACTACGGAACAAGTTCTGTCCTGTATTCCTGTGTCAAGGGAGGCTACCCTGGCACGGGCAACATAGCCGACGACCCCCTCTTTGTGGGCGATTCGGGCGGCAGCGTGCAACTGCAGCCCGGGTCACCCTGTGTGGACGCCGGCACGGCCGATGGCGCTCCATCCACGGACCTTCCCGGACGAAGCCGGCCGCAGGGTGCCGGTGTGGATATGGGCGCCTACGAGGGCACCGTGGCCCCGGGTGACATGGTCACGCTGACCATAAACGTGTCGCCCGAGGGGTTTGGCGAAACGACTCCCGGCGCGGGTGCCCATTATTTCACGCGCGGAGAGACCGCGATGCTGAGCGCCACTCCCGCCGGAAGCAGATTTGCACGGTGGTCCGGCGCGGCAAACGCAGCCACGCCGACCGTGTCGCTGCTGATGGATGGCGACAAGACCGTAACGGCCGAATTTGAACCCTTCGTGGCCTACGTGAACGGGGCGCAGGCAGAAACGGGCAATGGCACCTCCTGGGCCAGCGCCTACAATACGCTTCAAGCGGCGGTTGACGCCGTGGCGGCGGGCGGCGGCGGTGAGTTGTGGGTGGCAAAGGGGACCTACACGGCGACCACGGACCCGGTACTCACCATGCGTCCGGGGGTGTTTCTCTTCGGTGGATTCTCGGGAACGGAAACAGCGCGCACCCAACGCGACTGGTCGATTAATGCAACCGTGATTGACGGCGGGGACGCGCGACGGTGCGTGGTGGGTGCAGACCATGCGTTGCTGGACGGCTTTTCCATAACAGGGGGACATGCGTCAAGAGATTCATCCCCAATCAACAAAGGCGGCGGCATGTACAACTACCAGGTGTCGCCAACCGTCGCCCACTGCACTTTCTCCGACAATATCGCCGATTACGGCGGTGGAATGTACAATAATTGCAGCTTCTCCCTGGTAACAGAATGTGTGTTCCGGAAGAATACGGCCGGGGACGGCGACTATTCTTACTACTACTGTCCTGGCGGCGGAATGCACAATGTGGGTGGCGCGCCGGTCATCACCGGGTGCCTGTTCGAGGATAATACCGGCACCATGGGCGGTGGAATGTGCAACAGTGGGTCCGCGCCAACCATCACCGCCTGTGTGTTCAAGAACAACACGACGCAGGAATCATACTACTACGGCATGACGGCGGGCGGCGGCGCAGTCTGCAATCTGCAGGCAAGCCCCGTAATCAGGGGATGTCTTTTTGAAGGCAACACAGACCACGGTGGATACTACGGGAGCGGTGGCGGGGCCATTTTGAACTGCTGGGACTCGTCCCTTTCATCCCCCTCCCCTCCGTTTCCGACAAAGGCCGTGGTGGAAAACTGTGTGTTTCTGGAAAACTCCTCCGACTATAACGGCGGCGCGATCTGTAATTTACGTTATCCCCTCGCGGTCACCAACTGCACTTTCGCGGCAAACGCGAGCGCTTACGGATATGCAGGCACGCTGTACAACGGCGACGGCTATTATATATACAATAGTATTGCGCAGCCGCGCATGACAAATTGCGTGATCTTGGGATCCGGGTCTTCCAGCGACCACGCCATAGACGATGCATTTGATCCGACCTCTTCCTACTCCCTGCTGGTCAGCCACAGCTGCATTCCAGGCGGCTATGCCGGCACGGACAACATAGACGCAGACCCGCTGTTTGTCAACCTTGAAAGTGGCGATTTCCGGCTTTCGGCGGGTTCGCCCTGCATCGACACCGGCACTTTGGAGGGCGCGCCCGCAGCGGACATCTTGGGCACGCCACGACCGCAGGGGGCGGGCGTTGACATGGGCGCGTATGAGTATGACGCGACACCGC
>CAZOMH010000394.1:0-4917 GCA_964580415.1 uncultured Nitrospirales bacterium | reverse complement strand
CGGTTTGCGCCGCGTGTGGACCGTTCTGGGGGGGCTGCTCCTCGTGGCGCTGCTGGGCGGCGGCGCTTTTGTGGCTGCGCGCGTCCTCCAAAACCCCGTGGAAAGCGCCAAGCGGCTTGCAGCGCAGGGAAACATCCCCGAGGCGCTCAACAAGCTCCAGGCATATGTCCAGAACAGACCGGCGGACCGCGAGGCGCGCATCCTGCAGGGAAAACTCCTCTGGCAGGGCCAGCAATACGCCAAGGCCGCCGATGCCATGCAGGCGGCATACAGGCTTGACAAGAAAAACACCGAGACCGGTTTCATGGCGGTCATTGCCGCCGGTCGCGTTGCCGGCAATGACGGATTGAATAAACAGTCCGAAATTCTTCATGAAATTCTCGCCGCCGTCCCCGGCGATGAGCGCGCTGTCCGCCTGCTTGCCCTTACGCTGGGCGCGCTCGAAGACAAAAGCGGAGAGGATGCGCTTTACCAGGAAGTGCGTGACACCCCAATCATGACCGACTTGTCCCTGCAGACCGCGTTCGGCGTGTGGCGCGCTTCCGACCGCAACCTGTCCGACGCCGAGGAAATGCTGCGCAAGGCTTCTGCCACGGCTCCCGAAAACGGTGATGCCGCCGCCGCCCTGGGTTTTGTGCTTAACCTGCAGGGCCAGTCCGAAGCCGCCGAGGAGACGCTCGCCAAGGCGGTCGAACTCAATACCAGTGTTGCCGGAATGGCAAAAATACAGCTTGGCCTGCTCTACCTGCAGACAGGCAAGTATGAAAAGGCGCTGGCAGTGTTCAACAGCGCCAAGGCCGAACTTAAAGACGACCCGCGCCTGCCCTTCTACACCGCGCTCTCCCTCGAAATGACCGGTCTTGCAACGGAGGCGCTGGTCGAATACGAGCGCATCTCCACCGGCTCCAGCCAGTTCGCCGGACCCGCCGCGCTGCAGATGGCGGCGCTCTACCTGAAGCAAAATGTGCCCGACAAGGCGTTGGCGTCCGTGCGCCGCGCCACCGAACTGGGTGTGTCCTCGGCAAGGCTGTTCACCGTGCAGGGGCAGGTGCAGGCCCAACAGGGCGCGCCGTCCGACGCGGAGCAGTCCTACCGTCGCGCCATTCAGACCGACGGAAACTTTTCCGGCGCCCACCTCGAGTTGGGGTTGATGCTGGTAAGCCGGAACATGGCCGTGGATGGTATTCGCGAGTTGGAGCGCTATCTCGAACTGACCGCGGATCAGGCGTCCGCCACACCGCGGCGAAACGAAGTGGAACTGCTTGTCAACCAGTTGAAACAGACCCAGAAGACGTCCTGAACCCGGGCGAACCGGAGGAGAGATCGGGTTATGGCGATTCGAATAAAGCTTGTGCCGGTGGTCGTGCTCGCAGTGCTTGCCGCCTTTCCCGCGGCCGCATGGGGGCCGCGCAGCCAGGCAGCCATCGTCAGCACGGCGATGAATCTGCTGTCAAAGAACGGCGATGCCCCCCTGTACCGCCTGGCCGGCGAAATCAGGGCCGGTGCCGCCGTTTCCACATCCGAGGTCGAGTTGTCCTATTCGGACCTCGCCGACAGCCCGCTTCAGGCGGTGGAGTCCGAGATGGCCCTGCTTTCCGCCATGCGGCAGAACCGGGTTGACGCATATTATGCCTACCGCATGGGCGTGCTCGGCAAGGTTGTGGCCATGATCACCTCGCCCATGCGCGGCGCCCCGGTCAACTACCGCAACCAGTACAACGAAGACTCGGACAAGGCCATTCAAGGCATCCAGCTTCGCCAGGCGCAGCGCAAGGAAGTCGATGCCCGGACCTATTTCCAGCGCGTGCTGCTCGAGGCCAAGGCCAGCGACGATGTGATTCTGAAACAATACCAGGACGGCGTGGGTTTCAAGGGCGTGGCCTCGGCCACATTTCCCGTCGATGCCAGCCGTTCCGTTGCGGCGGTCTGCGATGTGTGGGCGACCGTGCTTTCCTCCAAGACCGTTCCCGGGGGCGTTTCCGAAGTCCAGATGCAGCGTTACGTCGTGGATGCGTACGCATTCTTCATCAAGCGCCGCAACGAACGGGAAATCGACCAGGCAAACGCGCAGTACAGCGCGCTCACGCCCATCACGCCCGACATGCGCGCCAAAATAGGCGATCTTTTGCTCGAGGCCGGATTCCAGGAACGCGCCATCAAGGAATACGAGGCGGTCATAGAATCCTCGCCCGACCGGCGCGATGTTGTGCAGAAAGTGGCGGACTTTTACGTGGCCAAGGGCGACGCGGCACTGAAGGACAAAAAGCTGGAGGATGCAAGGGCCGCCTACGAGAAGGCCGCCAAGGCAAATCCGCTCCATGAAACCGCCGAAGGCAAACGCCTTGAGGCGGAAAATCTCATTCTCGAACGGGATGCGCGGCTCTCCGCCCAGCAGGCGGCCATTCAGCGCGCCGCCGACATGCGCGAACTGGCCGAACAGGAGGCCCAGAAGAACCGGTATGCCGAGGCCATTTCCCTGCTCCAGCAGGCCGAAGCCGCCTACAAGGAAGTCACCGAGGAATTCCCCGGCGAGTTCCAGCAGCGCACCCGCGGCGAGCGTGACGTGCAAAACCGGGCCGGACAGCTCAAGGAAGCCCTCACCGCCAATGCCTCATCCTACAGCGGAACCGGTTCTTCAACCGACCCGCGCGAGCTGGTTGCTCTCGGTTCCAAGGGGCTGGAGCAGGACGCGCTCAAGGCAATTGTTAAAGGCCAGCTCAAGCAGGAAATGGACAAACTCAGCCAGCGCCTCCAGTCCGGTTTCACAACCCCCTGACTCCGCAAGGGCGGATGAAGTTCTGCGAAGCAAAGCGAAATCCGTCGTGTGTTGAACCGGCAGCTTGAACCCGGAAAACCGGGCGATGCCGCGTGTGCCTTTATCCGGCCGCCCATCTTCCCCGGCGTGTGGGTTCCTGCACCGCCTCGTGCAGCAACGGCAAGAATTCGGCGCGGGGGAGGGTCACCCCGTCCAGTTGCTCCAAATGCGGATTGGGCAGTTGCGCGTCGATCACCCGAAACTTCCATGTCCGGCAGCATTCCACCAGCGCGGCAAAGGCCACTTTGGAGGCATCGGTGGCGCGGTGAAACATCGACTCGCCGAAGAAACACGCGCCGATGCTCACGCCGTACAGTCCGCCCGCCAGTTCTCCCCCCTGCCAGCATTCGAAAGAATGCGCATAGCCCTCCCGGTGAAGCCCGATATAGGCCTCCATCATTTGGGGAAGAATCCAGGTGCCTTTCTCATGGCGTCGCGGTGTTTCCGCGCATCCGTGAATGACCTCTTCAAAGGCCGTGTCGGCCGTGACCCGGTACCGGCCTGAACGGATCGTTCTTGCCAGCCTTTTCGACGGTTGCCATTGTTCCGGAAAGAACACCATGCGCGGGTCGGGCGACCACCACAAGATTGGCTCGTCCGCGTCGTACCACGGGAAAATACCCTTCTGGTAGGCGAGCAACAGCCGGGGGACGGACAGGTCGCCGCCCACCGCAAGCAACCCGTCCTCCGCATGTTCCGGCGGCGGAAAGGCCAGCCTCTTTGTCAGCCTGTAAACCGGCATAACTCCCAATCAACCCCAATTCGCCACTTCCTGTGCCCCGTTCTGACCATACGTTGACAGGCGCCCGCGTGGGGCAGGCATTCCTGCCTGCCGTGTCTTTCAATGTTCAACGGTCGATTCCCCCACCAGTTCCAACCCGATCTCATTGTTCAGGTAGAACCCCTGCGCCGTCGGCCGGATCACCCTCCCGTCATCCGCAAGCAACCCGCGCTTCGCAAGCCGCTTCAGCGCAGCGCCAAAGTCATCGTCCGGCAGGCGCCCGAAACGGCGTTTATAGCAGGTTCGATCCAATCCCGCATTCAGCCGCAGGTGCTGGATGGCCGTTTCCACGCGAACCTCCCCGTCGCTCAACCGCAGGGCCTCTTCCTTCGTGCCCGGATGTTCCATGTATCCCCGCGTTTCGGTCAGATTGCGGGCACGCACGCCATCGAGAAAAGAGTAGGCCCCCGTGCCAAATCCCGCATATTCTTCATTGTGCCAGTAAACGAGATTGTGCCGGCACTGCCGCCCGGGCAGCGCAAAATTGGATATCTCATAGTGATCCCAACCGGCAAGGGCCGTTTCCGCCGCCCGATATTGGTCCAGTGCGGCATCGTCATCCAACGCCTCGGACGAACGCCCGCCAAAGGGCGTTCCCGGCTCGTGGGTCAGTCCGTAGGCGGCCACATGGGGCGGATGCAGCGAGGCCGTCCGGGACAGTGTTTCCGGCCATGCCTCCACCGGTGTTGCCCCGAAGATAAGGTCCATGTTCCAGTTGTCAAAAACATCGCCGATCATTCCGATGGCCCGAAGCGCCGTGTCCGCATTGTGGCGTCGTCCCAGGTAATGCAGCACCCGGTCGTCAAGACTTTGCACACCCAGGCTGACGCGGTTGACCCCCAAAGCGCGCCACTGTTCCGGCATTTCGGGACGCAAATCATCCGGGTTGGCTTCAATCGTGATTTCCGCGGTCGCCTCCAGACCGAACCGCCTGTGCAGCGCCTTGAAAATGCGCTCCAATTGGCCGGCTGCCAGCAGCGACGGCGTGCCGCCGCCCAGAAACACACTTCCCGCCGCGTCGTTTCCCCCGTGGGCAGTGATTTCCCGGACCAGCGCATCGACATAGGCGTCGGGCGGACAGCCCGGCACGGCCTCGCTCACAAAATCACAGTAAGGGCAGCGTGTCCGGCAGAAAGGCACATGTATGTACAGGCCAAGCATGGGTGTGGTGGTGTCCCTGCCGTGCTGAATCATGCCCGGCCTGGCGGCCACCAGCGCCACGTGACGCGCCCAATCACGCCGTTGCGCGCTATCCACCCCAATTCCCGGCTGTCCGTCGCCGCCTCGCCGCCGGGATCGGCTTCAGACAGCACGAAGAAGC
>CAZOMH010000393.1:0-4917 GCA_964580415.1 uncultured Nitrospirales bacterium | reverse complement strand
GCCGACAGCCCGGCGCAGTCTCCCCAACCGGACGAAGAGCTGGAGCACCGGGAACTGGCGCGCGCGATAGATGCGGCCGTGAACAGCCTGTCGTTGCGGCACAAAACCGCGTTCCTGCTGCGCGAATACGAAGGGCTGTCGTACCAGGAAATGGCCGAAGTGATGAACTGCAATATCGGGACAGTGATGAGCCGCCTGTTCCACGCGAGACAGAAGCTGCAGCGCGCCCTGCGCGGCACGGGTCTTCTGGAGGACCGATAGCATGTTTGAAAAGAAACGCAGAATGCGTCAAGCGGCGGCGTTTGACGGCAGGAACGGATTGTCCCCCGAAGTATGCGACGCACGGGGCTTGGATTACATCTCTGAATTGTCCCGCATGCGCCGGGGCGCGCAGATGGCCTGCCGGAACACACCGGAAATTTCGGACGGCCAGTTTGGCGCGTTCATGGCGGGTATTACCCGGGGCATTGCCGAACCCGCCCCCCGAAGGTTCCGGCTGTGGACCAGCATGTCCATCGCTGCGGCCGCGCTCATTATCGTGATTGCCCTGTTGTCAATCCTGTATCCCAGTCCGGAGGCGGTGAAGGCCAATACGGTGGAATCCGTTTCCACCGAACTGAACGGCGCCACCGTCGATTGGTACGACAACAAGGAGGGCGTCACAACCGTCTGGGTAAAGACCTCCGGAGACGATGTCTGGTGATGCTTGCAACGCTATGCGCGGTTATGGTGGCCGTCTCTTCGGCCCCGCCTGAAACGGCGGCACAACCGGTGGAAATCGCCGTTTGGGCGGTGCAGGCCGTGAAGACCGGCAGCCCGGAAAAGCGCTTTGACGCTGCTTCGCTTCCCTTGCGCAATGTAATTGAAGACCTTCCCTACGACACCTTTCGGGGAGTCTTTTCCGGTTCCGCAACCGTTGCGCCCGGCACCGAGAACCGCCTGGCGCTGAATGACAGCTACACCCTGCTTGTCCAGTGCCGTTCGCGGGAAAGCAAAGACAAAGCCCATATCGATATTTCCGTCGAACTGCCCCCGGCGCAGGCGGGCGGAGCCTGCCGGAAGGCCATTCAAAGCTGCATGGTCCTTTGCACGGGAAAGAAGGTGCGCATTGGCGGACTGAAGATGAAAGAAGGGGAAATGATCATCGTGCTGGAGATGAAGGGCTGACGCCGCGTCTTCAGCGCAGCGGGATCACCACCGTCCGGTCACCGGGGGTTCCGGAAGTGTAGCCGTGGCCCGGTATCAGCGAGCGCCGGGCAAACGCGGGATCGCTCAACCCCCGTGTTTCCACATTCATATGGTCCTCATGCACTTCCACAACGCGGTATTCGACCGGGAACTCAGGCATGCCGGCCGTGGTCACGTGCGTGACCGTTCCGGTTGTTTCGATGAAATTGGCGTGCGTGTGGCCCGCAAAAACAGCACGCACTTGCGGGTGCTTTGCGAACAGGGCCATCAGTTCATTGCCGTTCTCCAGGACTCCCCCGTCACGAAAGTCCGGTTTCCGAAGACGTGCAGGCGCGGGGACCGCGGGATAATGCATGGCGACGACCGCGGGCGTGGCCGGATCGCCGGAAAGAACCGCATCCAGCCATGAAAGTTGCGCTTCAGGAAGCGCCCAATAGAGCCCCCGGAGACTCTCGTCCATCGTATCAATGGCGGTTTGCGGCGCATCGGGCCGCAGGTTTCCGTCCGGCCACCGCCACCACGGGTCCATGGCGCAGAACCGCAGTCCTTTATGCACAAAAGTGTAGTACGTGTTCTGCTCCGGCAGAATATCGCCGAAGGCTTCCAGGAACCATGCTCTTGACTCGGGAAGCACGAAATCATGGTTGCCGCCCATGGGGTAGTAAGGCACCCCCGTTCGGTCCAGGAGCCAGCGCGCTGAAAACATTGCTTCGCGTGTTTGCGTGCTGACCACATCCCCCGTTATGAGCAGGAAATCGGGCTTCACAGTCCGCAAATCTGTCCTAAGACAGGTCATGACATCCCGCATCATCGTGCAAAGGAAACGGTTGTTCCACTCGCCGTCGCGGTCACTGGCGAGGTGCAGGTCAGATAAATGGACAAAACGCCACATGGTAATCCTTGCTTGCTTCATTCAAGATACCATAGAAAAACCGCATTTGCCAATTGCGGCCCCCGCATGGCCGACCTGTCTGGCCCCGGGTGATTCCTTGACATGGCGGGTGGACGGTTGCTAGAGTCGCCGCTGTGAAGAAGGCGAAAGCCCGACCGTGCCGCCGTCAAGGCAGTCGTTTGGGCAATTTAGAGACACTTGCATGAATATTCAGGAAGCCATAGCGCTCGTCACCAGGAGAGTCGGTCTGACCCGCGAACAGGCGGCGGAGGCCATGTGCTGCCTGATGTCCGGCACCGCCACCCCGGCGCAAATGGGCGGATTTCTCGTTGCCCTGCGCATGAAGGGGGAAACGGTCGATGAAATCACCGGCTTTGCCGAAACCATGCGCCGGTTTGCCACCAAGGTGCCTGCAACCCGTCGTCCCCTTGTGGACACCTGCGGCACCGGCGGCGACCATTCCGGGACGTTCAACATTTCCACCACAGCCGCTTTTGTGGTGGCAGGTGCCGGGGTGGCCGTGGCCAAGCACGGCAACCGCAGCGCCACCAGCCGTTGCGGGAGCGCCGACGTGCTCGAAGCGCTCGGTGTCGCGCTTGATCTCTCCGCAGACTGTGTCGGCCGGTGCATCGACGAAGTGGGTATTGGTTTCCTCTTTGCGCGGAATCTCCACGGTGCCATGAGGCATGTCGCCCCGGTGCGGGCAGAATTGGGCACGCGCACCATGTTCAATTTGCTTGGCCCCCTGGCCAATCCCGCGGAAGCCGACGGACAGGTAATGGGCGTTTTTGACACGGCCCTTATTGAACCCATTGCAGGCGTGCTCCAACGCCTTGGCGTGCGCCATGCCTATGTCGTGTCCGGGCATGACGGAATGGACGAGATAAGCCTGTCCGGCCCGACTTCGGTGGCCGAGGCCGTAAATGGAACGGTTCGCCTTTTTGAAATGCGTCCCGAGGACTTCGGCTTCTCCCCCGTCCCGCGCGAAGCCATTCTCGGCGGTGACGCAGGCGACAATGCCCGCATCCTGCGGTCCGTTCTCGAAGGGAAACGCGGTCCCTGCCGCGATATAGTTGTCCTGAATGCGGCACCGGCCATTGTGGCCGGCCGTGGTGCCGGCACCATTGAAGAAGGCCTTCGCGCCGCTGAAGACGCCCTTGATTCCGGTCGTGCCCTTGCCAGACTAGAGGCGCTGATCCAATTTGGCGCGGGGCCGCAGTCACGGTGCTGAAACAGAGAAAGCAGTTATGATTCTCGACGCCATTGTTGCCCACAAACATACCGAGGTCGAAGCGCGCAAACTGGCGCTTTCCCTGAAAGACCTGCAGGAACGCATCGAGGGGATTCCCGCGCCGCGCGATTTCCGCGCTGCGCTGCGGAAGGAAGGCGTCAGCCTGATCGCGGAGGTCAAGCGCCAGTCCCCGTCCAGGGGAAAAATTCTGCCGGACATGGATGTTGCCCATCTCGCGACCCTCTACGAACAGAGCGGCGCGCGTGCTGTTTCCGTGCTGACCGACCGTGAATTCTTCGGGGGGTCGGTTGACGATCTTGTGAAGGTACACACGCAGACAGGGCTGCCCTGTCTGCGCAAAGAATTCATCATCGACCCCTACCAGATTTATGAGGCCCGCGCATTTGGCGCGGCCGCTGTGCTGCTCATCGTGCGCATTCTGGACGACGCGCAACTGCGCTCGTTCCACGCGCTGTGCGGAACGCTTGGCCTGTCGGTCCTGGTGGAGACGCACACGGAGGACGAAATTCTTCGCGCAGTGGACTGCGGCGCCCATATCATCGGGATTAACAACCGGGATTTGGACACGCTTGAAATTGACCTGGGCACCACGCTGCGCCTCAAGAAGCGCGTGTCCGGCGGCCACACGCTTGTGAGCGAGAGCGGCATACACACCCGGCGGGACGTTCAAATGCTCGAGGACGGCGGCGTCGATGCAATTTTGGTGGGTGAATCCATCCTCACCAGCGGAAACATCCGGGGAAAGATTCAGGAACTGCTGGGCCATGACCAGGATTAAGATATGCGGCATCACAAATCTCGACGATGCGCTGGCCGCCTGCGAAGCCGGGGCCGATGCCCTCGGGTTTGTGCTTGCGCCTGAGGCGGCCAAACGGAACCGCCATATCACGTCCGATGCAGTGCGCAGGATTGCCGGGGAACTCCCGGCGTACGTGACAACCGTCGGGGTCGTGGTGAATGAGCCCCTGGAACGGATTCAGGAATACTTGACCTTTTTGGACCGGGTGCAGCTCCACGGCGAGGAGTCGGTTGAGTATTGCATTGCCGCCGGCCCGCATCTACAAAGCACTGCGTCCCTCCCCCGATGAAGAGGACTTTCAACTCGCGCGATGGCCCGGCCAGACGCTGTTGCTGGATGCGCTCGTGCCGGGTGAGCGCGGAGGCACCGGACAGCGCTGCGACTGGAATACCGCGCTTAGGGCGAAGCAAATCGGCAAGAACATCATTCTCGCGGGAGGCCTGACTCCCGAAACCGTTGCAGAAGCCATTGAACGTGTCCGGCCTTGGGCCGTGGACGTGTCGGGCGGTGTCGAACAGACGCCCGGAAAGAAGAGCCATGAGAAAATACGAGCCTTTATCCACAACGTCCGCAAAGCATCCATGGCCTGATGCGCGCGGGCGCTATGGCCGTTTCGGCGGGAAGTATGTGCCCGAAACCCTGGTGTACGCGCTTGACGAGCTTGAAACGGCTTATCGTTCGGCCATGGCCGACCCTGCTTTCTTAAGCGACCTTGCCGAACGGCAAAAGGACTATGTGGGTCGCCCGACCCCCCTCTACCGGGCAGACCGCCTGACCGAACGCCTG
>CAZOMH010000392.1:0-4925 GCA_964580415.1 uncultured Nitrospirales bacterium | reverse complement strand
CTCCCAAGATTGCGCCGACCATGGCGATTCCCATAAGATTGATCTTTGTGTGTCAACCCTGGGACGAAGCATGTTTGGAAAAACCGTCGGCAAAACTTGGGATAATATCGTGCTTGTCGGCATGCCCGGTGTTGGCAAGAGCACAACAGGCGTGCTGCTTGCGAAAAGGATGGCCAAAGATTTTCTCGACACCGATCTTGTCATTCAGAATTTCACCTGCGAACCGCTTAAAGAGACCATAGACAGAATAGGACGCCCTGGTTTTCGTGCCTTGGAAGAACGAAGCGTGCTCTGTTGCGAGCCCCGGAATGCCGTCGTCGCCACCGGCGGCAGCGTCATATACAGCCCGGTGGCCATGGAACACCTCGCAGAGAACGCCGTCGTCATTCACCTGTCCATGGAGTTCGACCGGTTGCAGCAGCGCTTGGACGACGTTGAGGAACGGGGTGTCCTCATCGAACCTGAACAGGACCTGCGTGCGCTCTACGACGAACGCATGCCCCTGTACGGGGAACTTGCCGACATAACGGTGCATTGCAACCATCTTTCAACCGCCGCAGTCACGGCCCGAATCATGGCCGCATTAAATGCAGACACCGGCACGGCCGTTCCGGCCACCCATGGATTTTGATCGAAACAACATCTTTCCGGAGAAACGCATCATGCGCAAAATAACGATTCACGCGGCTTTGGTCACTTTCCTTGCGGCTGTCGGGTGTGCAACCGGGCCCAATACCCCTGCCACCACCGACGCCAAACCCAAGGTCACGGAACAGAAGGCCGCCGTTGCAAGGCCGCTTCCTTCCCCGGCAGACTTGATCCTCCTGCCCATGCCGCGGACCGTCTCCTTTGCAGCCGACGCGGCAACGGCGGCGGTAAAAGGCAAGCCGGACGTTACGGTTAATGCGGCAGTCATGCCGCATGTGCAAGGTTATGTCCTCGATATCGACAAGACAGGAGCCGTCAAGATACAGGCCAACAGCGACGCGGGCGCTTTCTATGCCCGTCAGACGCTCAAGCAGTTGGAGCGCCAGTACGCCGGAACCGGGCTTCTCCCGGCAATCCATATCGAAGACTGGCCGGATTTCCCCAACCGCGGCGCGATGCTGGACGTTGCCCGGGACAAAGTGCCCACGATGGACACGCTGAAGCAACTGGTGGACATGTTCGCAGAGTTGAAATTCAACCAACTCCAGCTTTACACCGAGCACACCTTCGCCTACAAAGGCCATGAGATTGTCTGGAAGGACGCCTCGCCCATGACGCCGGAAGAAATCCGGGCACTGGACAGCTACTGCCGCGAGCGCTTCATTGAGCTTGTTCCCAACCAGAATTCCTTCGGCCACATGGAACGCTGGCTTTCCCATCCCGAATATGCCAAATATGCGGAGAAGCCCGGTTCGGGTGACCTTTGTCCCGTTGATCCCGCCTGCGTTGACCTGCTTCGCGGCATGTACGACGACCTCCTTCCGAATTTCACGAGCAAACAGTTCAATGTGGGCTGCGACGAGACGGTAAGCATCGGAAAAGGACGCAGCAAGGAACAGGCTGACAAGATTGGAGCCGGCCGGGTTTACCTGAATTTCGTCAAGGAAATTCAAAAGCTCGCGCAATCCCACGGCAAAACGATGCAGTTCTGGGGCGACATCATCATGGAGCACCCCGAACTCATTCCCGAGCTTCCGCCTAACGTAATCGCCATGGAATGGGGGTATGAGGCGAACCACCCCTTCCTGGACCATGGCAAGAAATTTGCACAATCCCACATTCCGTACTATGTGGTTCCGGGAACATCGAGTTGGAATTCCCTCCTCGGCCGCACGGACAACGCCCTTGAGAATCTGCGCAACGCCGCTTTCAATGGATTTGCGAACGGCGCCCAGGGCTTCCTGGTGACGGACTGGGGCGACGGCGGCCACTGGCAGTTTATCCCCGTTTCCTTTGCGCCTTTTGCGTACGGTGCCGCCCTGAGCTGGGCGATGGACGCCAACCGCGACCTGCCGCTGGCAAAGGCGCTGGATGCCCACGTGTTTCTCGACGCAGCGGGAATGATGGGGCAGGCCGCACTGGACTTGGGCAATGCCCATCTGAAAACCAACGTGACCGTCGGCAACAGCACGGTGTACTATGCGCTGCTTTGCAGGAATCTGACCGGTGCCACCGGCAAAGGACCTCTCAAGAATATGACTATCGACGGGATTGACGCAGCCGGCAAGGCCATTGATGATGCGCTCGCCCGGATGGCCAAGGCCAGGATGGCCCGTCCGGATGCGTCCACGGTGCTTGCGGAATTCGGCACGGACGCCGCGCTTGCCAAGATCGCGCTGACTATCGGCAGGGAGAGAATCAGTTGCGGCAATGTGGGAACATCAGACTTGCCCGAGGCCGGCAGGAAGGCAATTGCCGAAGACTTGGAGAAGGTTGTTGCACAGTTTAGAGACCTCTGGCTTGTCCGCAACCGTCCCGGCGGCCTCGCCGACAGCACGGGACACTTCCAGCCATTGCTTAACCTTCTCAACCAGTAGAGCCATTACAAACACCGATATATCTGCAGAATTTTGCCGGATTTCCATCTCTTTTGATAAAATCAGGCATCAGGTCCTCTTTCGGCTCAATCTCTTGGGCCACACAGCAATCACGCGCTTCTCGGGCGCGCAGTGTCGAGTGTGATTGGGCATAACCGGAGTCAGGCATGGAACACCAGGAACGACAACTACTTAGCGGGAATGAGGCCATTGCATTGGCCGCTCTCCACATGGGCGTTGCTTTGGGTACGGGATATCCAGGAACACCCTCGACGGAAATATTGGAACGTTTTTCCCAGCTTGGCGGACGGGCCCAATGGGCGCCCAACGAGAAAGTGGCGCTGGAAGTCGGCATGGGCGCGGCGTGGACCAATGCCCGCGCATTGGTCACCATGAAACATGTGGGCGTCAATGTCGCCGCCGACCCCCTTTTCACTGCGGCCTACACCGGGGTGAGGGGCGGACTGATTTTGATTTCCGCGGACGACCCGGGAATGGCGTCCAGCCAAAATGAACAGGACAACCGCAGATACGCAAAGGCCGCCGGGCTGATGATGCTGGAGCCTTCCGATGCCCAAGAGGCCTACGACATGACGCGCCTGGGCTTTGAACTGTCCGAGGAGCACGGTCTTCCGGTCATACTTCGCGTAACCACCCGGGTGTGCCATTCCAAAGCCATCGTCCAGCCCGGCATAAGCGCCGTTCCCGAAAGGGTGCCGCACTTTGAAAGGGACGCGACCCGTTATGTAATGGTCCCCGCGTACGCACGGCCCGCGCATCGCCGTTTGCGCGAAAAACTCGCCCGGATCGCCGCATGGTCGGAGAATGCCGCCATTAACCGCGTGGTGGAAGGGGGGAAGTCCCTGGGCATAGTCACCTCCGGGGTTTCTTTCCTGCACGTTCGGGAAGCCCTTCCGGAAGCGTCCGTCTTCAAGATTGGAATGTCTCATCCCCTTCCCATTGGGAAGATTCGCTCCTTCGCCCAGGGTGTTGACCGTTGTCTTGTGATTGAAGAAGGCGATCCCTGCCTGGTCGAATCTCTCCGCACAGCGGGAATTGACTGTGAAGGCAAAGACGAAATGTACCGGTTTGGCGAACTGAACGTCACCCGGATTCGGCGAATCGTTTCGGGGGACACCTCCCCCGAAACACCGCCCGCAAAGGGCAAGCCCCCGCGGCTCTGCCAGGGGTGCCCGCACCGCATGGCCTTTGGCGTGCTAAAGAAGTACGACTGTATCGTCACGGGCGATATCGGCTGTTACACCCTGAGCGCGCTGCCGCCCTTTGAGACCATGGACACGTGCCTGTGCATGGGTGCCAGCATTACCGCCGGGTTGGGAATGCGCCATGCGCTGCCGGACGAGGAAGCACGGCGCGTGGTGAGTGTGCTGGGGGACAGCACCTTCATGCACAGCGGTCTTACCGGCCTTGCCGAGATGGTGTACAACCCGCCCAAGACCGGCCATATCGTGATTATCCTGGACAACGGAACAACCGCCATGACGGGCATGCAGGAGCATCCGGGCACCGGACGCACCCTGGATCACACAGCAACGGGCAGGGTCGTCTTCGAGGACGTGGCAAGGGCCATGGGTGTCACCAATGTCACGGTCGCCTGCGGCCCGCCTTCTTTTGACGCGGCCATACGGGAAGCCTTGTCCAGGAACGAACTGTCGCTGATTATCATGCGCCGGGTCTGCAAGCTCGCGGAAACGAAGATTAAGGCCTATGAACAGGCTGCGGGAAAGTGCCAATGAACAACTTGAATGTGCCGATTAATGTAGTTCTTGCCGGGTTGGGCGGCCAGGGTGTCATACGCGCGGCCAATATTCTCGCCGAAGCGGCTTTTCTGGCCGGGTACGACGTGAAACAGAGCGAAATTCACGGCATGAGCCAGCGGGGCGGTTCCGTAACGAGCGACGTGCGCTTTGGAAACCAGGTGCTCAGCCCGATGGTGCCGACCGGCGGGGCCGACTATTTGCTGGTGCTGCACCCCACTCAGGTGGACAACAATCTCTATCAGTTGAAGCAGGGGGGGACAATGATTTCCACCCGGGACATCATTGGTGAAGGTGACGATGTGGCCGTGCTGGATGAAAACCCAACGCCACTCACATCGCGCAATTTCAACGTGGGCCTCCTCGGCCTGCTCAGTACCTTCCTGCCCGTTTCCGATGAAGTATGGCACGAGGCGATCCGTCTCCATCTCCCGAAGAAGGTGCATGACGAGAATATCGCCGCATTTGCCCATGGAAAAACCCTGCACAAGGCCTAACTGCTGCCTGTTTGCCCCTTCCACCCGCGCGCTGCCGACATGGAGAATCCGTGGGACAATGCAACTGCGGCTTCAAGCGAAAGACCTGTAAAAATCGAGTAGGGGGAGGGGTTGCCCCTCTCCCC
>CAZOMH010000391.1:0-4937 GCA_964580415.1 uncultured Nitrospirales bacterium | reverse complement strand
GTAGTCGCTCTCGGGGCCGGGCCGTCGCACGAAGGGATGCAGCGCAAGGTAGGAATGCGTGAAATTTGCCGCTCCGTTGGTCTCTTTGCGGGTGAAGTCCGGCAGTTCCCGGCCGTCCTTGCGGGGTTCGCCGTTGTGGCAGCCGACGCAGTTCTTGTCGAGCACGGGCTGGACGTCGCGCTTGAAGCTGAAGCCGCGGGCAGGACCCTTCCACGGGACAAGATCGGCGGCCTCCTGCCGGGATGCCTGGGTGGCCGTGGCGGGCGGGGTGGTGTTCTGGCGCTCGTGACAGCCCACGCAGGAAACTGTTTCACCGGGCATGCCGACAAACCAACTGCGCATGAGCTGGACGGCGCGGCCCTGTTCGTCAAGCGGTTGCAGGGCAACTGGAATGTTGGACGGAATCTTGAAGTAGACCGAGCCGTCCTCGTTGACCGGGACGGTGCCAAGGATGCGGTGAACGTCCCAGGGCCCCTCGACGCCGACGTTGATGTGGCCGCCCATCTGCGGGTAGGTGTAGTAAATCTCGAAGACGCGCATGCTCTTGACGGTGCCCCGCGGCACGCCGCTCATGCCCTGGCCCCGGTAGACGTCGGCGACGTAGACGGTGGCCTCTTTGCTGTCCAGCTTCACCCTGTCGGGGATAACGGCCGGACGCCGGGTCGCCCGGAAGGGCAGCGGTTCGAAGAGCGCGTAGCCGGGCGTCTCCTTGATGAGCAGCATGTTGTCGAAGATATCGACCAGATAGAGCCCCCATGAAGATTCGGCCGTGGGCTTGCAGGACACGAGGAAATACTTGTCACTGAGCGGGTAGGGATGGAGAAATTTGGGCCAGGAGCCGTCGACAAGAGTGTCCGCAATGATCGGCTCGACTTTCTTGCCATAGCCGGGAATGCGCTGCACGACGCCGTCGGCCTCGTGGCGGCCCTCGCCCGGGTCAAGGATGACCAATTCGCCCATGCGCGGCACGCCATGATGTCCGGAGACGATGGCCACCACGGCGCTCGGATGATTGGGGATGGGACGCGCGTAGAAGGTGGAATTGGGCCAGTAGGAGTTGCTGCCGTAGTATTCGGCCTGGTTGGTGCCGTCGGGATTCATACTGAAGAGGATGCGGGTGAAATAATGGGAGGTGTCTGAGTATTCCCAGCGGGTGTAAAGCAGGCGGCCGTTGTTCAGCACGGTGGGACACCAGTCATGATCCTGGTCGAAACAGAGCTGGCGGGTGTTTTGGCCGTCGGCATCCATGCGGCAAAAATTTGCGACCGTGTTGCTGCCGCCGACGCAGGGCACGCCCTGGAACGCGCGGGTGGAGTCGAAAGTGATGCGCCCGTCGGGCAGATAACAGGGATCGTAGTTGTCCACGTCGGGCTCTTCGCCCGGCGTGACCTGGCGCAGGCCGGTACCGTCGGCCAGAAGTTCCCATATCTGCCAGCGGTCGTGGCTGCCGATCATGGAGAAGAGCATTTTGTCGGCGTCGTAATTGAGATCAACATCGCCGACGAAGGCGCTGTTTTCGGGCTTGTAGAAGGTCTTGATCTCGCCGTCGGGCCGCACGGGCGACAGCACGTCGATCTCGTTGTCGTAGCCGCGGGACGGGATGGCGCAGTTGCCCTGCCAGTTCTGGGGCAGGCCAAGACTGCCCTCGCCGCGTTTTACGAAGAGGAGGCGGTCAAAGTTGAGCAGCGGGTTGGCCAGCAGTGCGTCGCGCTGGAGGGTCAGCGCCTCTTCAACAGCGGGACGGGCCCCGTCGGGATTGTCTGCAAGGGTTTGCCGTATCTCGGGCAGGCGCTTTTCGAAGGCGTCGATGCGGCCAAGCAGGGGTTGTGCCTCCTTGTACTGGTCTGGATAGGTCTTGGCAAGATCGGCCACGGCAAGGCGGAGCGCGGTAAAATTGATCTTCTGGAGGTCTGCAAGGTTTACGCGGAACTTGCAGGACTTCACATACAAATCCAGCCAGCGCGGATCGTCCTGGGCCGCGGCATCCAGCGCGGCCTGTTCCCGGCGAAGCGGTTCGCCGGCGTCGCCGACGGTGCCCAGCGCGCGGTTGACAAGCCCCTTCTGGATGTCCTTCATATCGGGGGAGGTGAACCAGGCGAGCATGGTTTCGCGGGATGCGTCGCGCGTGAGCCATGCCGTTTCGCGGGGAAAATCGCGGGCCGTCTGCGCCCAGAGCGCGGAAAGCGGGTCGCCCTTCAGGGAGAAATAGAATCCGCTGCCGCCCAGGCGGTTGAATACCTTGAGCAGCAGTTTGTTCTCGCCGGCCTGAAGGGGCAGGTCAAGCGTGTCGGAATCCTGTGCGGCCAGACGCGCCACGTCCTGCGAGAGCAGTTGTGTTCCGTTGAGCCAGACCACGAGCCCGTCGTCGCTGCCGAGGCCGACTTTCACGGTCACGGGGACGGGCGTGGAGATCACGCGGTAAAGATAGGCGGCGGCGGGGCTGTCGTTTCCGGGCAGCGCATACGTGAAACCGTCCACCAGGTCGGCGCGCTGATTCCAAACGCGTTTGCCGTCAATGCTCTTCGCTTCCAGGTCAACGGCAACCTCGGGAAACACAACGTCCGCAAAAGACGCTGTTTTGATCGGATCGACGACGAACCACACGCCAAAGTTTACAGCGGCGCCGCCCGTCTGTTCCGTGCGCCATGCCTGATAGCGGGCGCGGGCGTCGAGCATGGACTGCTGCCACTCGGCCGCCCTGGCGCCGGCCTGCGGTGAATCCTGGCCGTGAAGGGCCGGGGACACGCCCAGCACCAGGAGGACGGAGGTGGCGAGCACTGCGCGGAGCGCATTTGACGAGATGCGTGAATTCATGACGAACTCCATTTGCCCAACCCAGGCGGACACGGAAACACTGCATTTCATATAAATGCCGGGCGGGAAAACCCCGCCCGGCCCGGGGTGTCTTTTAGAGCTTTGCCTTGGGGTTGGTGAAGCGCAACCCCGCACCGTCGTGGTAGGTGGCATATTCGGTGACAATGGCGCCTTCGGGCGCCTGCATCCAATGCCACTGTTCCGCGCCGGCGAGCCGGCCCACCTCGCCCGGAAGCAGTTTCTTCTCGGTGCGGGCCACGGCGCACTCTTTGTGCGTGGACGATATGCGGGCCTCGACGCCCGGTGTCGGAGTGCCTTCGCTGTAGATGTATATCCAGCCGTAGCGCGGCATCCAGCCTTCCATCTTGGGACCGGCCGCAGCCGTCTTCACGTGCTTGTGCTCGGGAATCATCTGGCCGGGAAGAAGGAATATCTCGTGGCCGAAATAGTTGCCCTCTTTCTCGTTGAGCCAGAAAATGCCGGCCATGCCCGCCTCGGCAAACTTGCCCAGACCAAACTCGGCCACCCAAAACTCGGCCGTCTTGAGGCGCGGATAAATGGGGTAGCCGAAAGCTTCAAGCATTTCGTAGTAGGGCTGTTTGGCCTTTTCCGAATCGAAGGTGCCGTCAGCCTTGTAGAAGTATTCGTTGGGGTATTTTTTCATGGCGGGGACCTTTGTTTCCGCCGCTTCGGCGGAGCCTGCAAGAATGGAACCCGCCGCGGCAGTGGCGAGTCCGGTCAACACCGTGCGTCTGCTGATGTCCATGGGAAATCTCCTTGTGTCGGCACCCGTCGGGTGCATTGATCATTTCTTCCTGAGGTCGTTGTAGAGTTCAAAAGCCTGTTCGGGTTTGAACAACTGATGCACCACGGCGCCCACGGCCTGCGCCATGGCGGCGGGGTCGTCGGCGGCAAAGATGTTGCGGCCCATATCAACGCCCATGGCGCCCTGGTCGATGGCCTTGTGGGCCATCTTGAGCGCGTCGAGTTCGGGAAGTTTCTTGCCTCCGGCGATAACCACGGGGACCGGTGTGCCGGCCACGACTTCCTCAAAACCGGGCTCACAGTAATAGGTCTTGACGAAATGAACGCCCAGTTCGGCGATGACACGGCAGGCAAGACCGAGATAGCGCGCGTCGCGGACCATTTCCTTGCCCACGGCGGTGACGCCCAAGACCGGCATTCCGTATTGGGCACCCTCGTTAATCAGGTAAGACAGGTTTTCCAGCGTCTCGCGCTCGAACTCGGCGCCGATGCATGCCTGGGCCGTGACGGCCGACGCATTCAGCGCAAGCGCCTCCTCAATGGTGACGCCGATGGTCTCGTTGCTCAGTTCCTTGAGTACTGTCGCGCCGGTGCTGCAGCGCATGACCACGGGCTTGCGCACTTCGGGGCCGATGCAGGAACGCAGCGCGCCGCGGGTACACATGAGACAGTCAATGTGGGGGATGAGCGGCGGCACAACCAGGTCGATCCGCTCCAGGCCGGTGGTCGGGCCCATGATGTAGCCGTGGTCAAAGGCAAGCATCACGGTGCGGCCGGACTTTGGATTGAAGATTTGCGACAGGCGGTTTTTCATGCCCCAGTTGAGGTGGGCCGACCCTTTCAGGAAGAAGCCCGGAGTCTCCATGGGGATGCCGATTCCATAGTTCTTCTCTTCGCCGCCGCCGCGGGGTTTGTCTGCATCAGGCATGAGTCTCAATTCCTTTCAAAAAGCCCGCGAATATGAACGACACTGACGTGGCGCCCGCATCGGGGGTCCCTATGCTGAGTTCTTTGATGTTGCGGGCACGGCCGAACCGGGCCTGCATGTCTTTGGTCGAAGCCGCGCCCTCGGCGGCCGCATCGGCCGCCCTTTGAAGCACGGACAAAATGTCCGCGCCGCTTTCGGCCGCGGCCTGCGCCGCTTCCACGGCGGGAACGAGCGCGTCCACCATGGTCTTGTCGCCCGGCCGGGCTTTGGTTTGGGCGCCCACACTGGCGCGCCCGGCCGCGAATGCGGCCGCCAAACCGTGCGCATCGAACGATTCTTTACCCCCGGCGGCCTCGGACATACCCATAAAGAACATGCCCAAAAGCGGTCCGGTGGCACCGCCATCGACACCGAGAACAGCCCAGCCCAC
>CAZOMH010000390.1:0-4941 GCA_964580415.1 uncultured Nitrospirales bacterium | reverse complement strand
TGCGCCGCGTCTATCGCAAGAAAATCAAGGACCTGCTGATCGAAATCAGCCAGGTTCAGGTCACCGAAGAGCGGCGCAACCGTTTTCTGCTGGCGATTGCCCAGTTGAACGCGGCCTTCTACATCCTTCGCGACAAGGAACGCTGCGACAAGTATCTTGCCGACCGTGCCCATGTCATGCAGCTTGAAGAGGATTGGCGCGCCCAGGCGGACAAGACGGAGGCTTCGGATCGGTACCGCCGCCAGTTTGACCAGACGCTGCGCGATTTCCTGTCCGTATATATGGAAGAACTCATGCTGGAAGCCGGGCGCGACCCGGAATGTGTGGAAAACAGCAACTGGGATGCGGCCCACGAGCGCCACGCCAGCAGCGTGCTGCGCCGGTACCGGCAGCAGCTTTTCCACAAAATCCACGAGCGCCTGCCCTTTTACGATATTACCCAGCCCTCGGTTGACTGGGAAGAACGGTCCCGGTTTATCGCCGGTATTTTGTCAGGGGAGGACCGGTGATGGCGCGCAAACCCCAGCAGAAGGCACAGGTGACGGACGCGGTCATCGCCAAGTCATTTGCCCACACCGTGGCCACGGGCGATATTGTCAATTTCCGCTTTCTTTTCATTTCCTATTCCCCGCTGCGGCAGGACTCGACCGAGGACATTGCCTCGCCGAAATATGCCTATCTGCTGCCGCCGGACGAGAACGAACCGCTCTACCGCAATGCGCTGGACCTGATGCGCAACCCGGAAATTCTGGCCCATGTTCGGGCGCAGTTGGAACGCAAGGGGCCGCCGCAACTGCCTTGGGAAGCGCTCATGCGGCTGGCAGACAACGCCGTGCGGCTGTTCAAGCTGACGGCGGCCGCCCAGGCCTACGAACTGCTCCGGGTGCGCAGGCGTATCCAGGAGGAATTTCTGACCCTGGCCGACGCGGCGCTTGACGCGGGCGACATCGAGCGGGGCGTGCGCGGGTACGTCATGGCCTGCGGACTGGACTATGACTATGCGGCGTTCCCCGAGCCGCTGCCGTCCGTGCCGAACTACCAGGAGCGCGCGCTTATTTTGCACGGGGAATATCCCAAGAACCCCGAGGATGCGGTCGCGTTGCTGCCGCCCGAGGAACATGTCCGCACGGGACTGCACTACCTGCTGCGCAATGCGGAAATCGCCGGACGTCTTGAGTCCCGGCCCGTGGCGTTGCGCATTTCCTTCCTGGAAAACTGGGTGCGCCAAACCGATCCCCTATGGGATGAATTTGCCGGACGCTACCGTCAGGCCTGCGCACTGGCCAAGGAATATGGCGAGCGGCTTGAACGGGAACAGCGCGCCGAGCAGGGCCAGCAGAGCCTGGCAGACGAGGTGGAGGCCGCCCACGACACGCGCGACCCCAAGGGCATTCCGGCCGCACTCTCGGGCAGGACATCGCTGGAACTCGAATGGTGGCAGTATCTTAAGGACATGGCCTACCGGCACCCGGCCTCGGCCCTGTTCGTGACGCGCCAAATTGTGGCGCGGGATGTGGAAATCATCATGCCCCGGTACCGGAGTGATTCGGAACTGGTTCACCGGCTTGGACTTGAGGCTGTCTGAAACGGGGAATGCATGGTATAGTACAGTAATGCGGACAGGCATGGCGCCTGCGCACGGAGTATTACCGCTTGGAAACGACAGAAGACGCAACACTCCCCGTCCAGCCCGAACTTGGACCCGAGCCGGAGCAGGAAGCTCCCAAAGAGGCCAAGCAGGAGGCAAAGCGGGAATTTCTTGAACTTGTCAAGATGGTGGTGGTCTTTCTGGTGGTGTTTTGGGGAATAAAGACTTTTGTGCTGGAAGGTTACGAAGTTCTGGGACCCTCCATGCTGCCGAATTTGCATGACCAGGAACGCATTCTGGTCCTGAAACTGCCCCACCAGCTCAGTCGGCTGCCCTTCTTGGGCGGCTGGCAACCGTTCAAGCAGGGCGATATCATCGTTTTTGACGGGGTGGACAACAAACGTTATGTCAAGCGGCTGATTGCGGTGCATCCCGAACACCGGCGCAACACGGTCGCCGCCAAGGGCAAGGATGACGCCGGGCTGTCGGAGAACACCGTCAAGGTGGAATATGACCGGGGCCGGGTGCGGGTGAACAATTGGCAGATAGACGAATCCCCCTATCTGCTCCCCGAAGAGATGAGTTCCCCCGACCGCGACGCCTGTGTGCTGCATCCCGGTGAATACTATGTGCTGGGCGATCACCGCAGCGTGAGCAAGGACAGCCGCAGCTTCCGCGCCATCAACGACGACCAGATTGTCGGCCGGGCCGTGCTGCGCTTCTGGCCGCTGGGCAAGTTTGGACTGCTGTGAAGCGGACGGTTCTTTTCTCTGATGTCCATCTCAAGACCGGGGAGGACGGCCGGCGGCAGCGCGCGGATTTCGTGCGTTTTCTGGAAACCCTGGGAAATCAGGGGTGTGACCGGCTCATTTGCGCGGGGGACCTGTTCGATTTCTGGTTCGAGTACAGGCATGTCTGCTTTTCGGGCTATTTCGACGTGCTGCGCGCCTTTGCGGCGCTGCATGACGCCGGGGTTGAACTCCATCTTGTCTGCGGCAACCACGATTTCTGGGCCGGCCGTTTCCTGCGCGACGAAATCGGCTTTGCCATTCACCCGGACCGGGCCGAACTGGATTTTGGCGGGAAACGGGCGCTGATTTTTCACGGCGACGGGGTGAACAAGACGGACCGCGCTTATCGCGCCTACAAGTGCATTGCCCGCAATCCCCTGGTGGTCGGCGCGTTCCGCATGGTCCACCCCGACTGGGCCATGCGCATCGCCCAGGGCGTAAGCCACGGCAGCCGCACCCTGCTCGGCGTGGACAATCCCGAAGAGGGGCCCGAGGCCCGCGCCTTGCGCGATCATGCCCGCGGCCTGCTTGCCGCAGGCGCGGCCGATATCGTCGTCTGCGGCCATGCCCATGCCCCGGCGCTGGAAACCCATCCCGCGCGCGACGGCGAGGGTCTGTACATCAACACGGGCGACTGGATCACCCGGCGCACCCACGTTGTCTGGCAGGACGGCGTGTTCCGCATGGAGCGCACGGGGAAATGACGGAGGCATACACCGCAAAGCCCTTCCTCAAGTGGGCGGGCGGCAAGGGACAACTGCTGGACGCCATTTCGGCGCGCTTTCCCGAAGAATTGTCCAAAGGCGCCATTCACCGTTACGTTGAGCCTTTCGTGGGCGGAGGCGCTGTTTTCTTCCATGTGGCGCAGGCGTTTCATCCCCGTGAAATTATCCTTTTGGATGTCAATGAAGAACTTGTTCTCACCTGGCGCGTTGTTCGCGACGCGCCAGAACCACTGATTAGGCTGCTGAAGGAAATACAGGTCCAGTATTCAGTCTGCGGTGAGGCGGAACGCGATGCGTTGTTTCTCCAGAAACGCGGTACATTCAATGCGGACCGTCCCGGCTACGACTTCCAGAACCCGCCCGCGGGCGGAGTTGAACGGGCCGCACAGGTGATCTTTCTCAACCGCACCTGCTTCAACGGCCTGTTTCGGGTGAATTCGAGCGCCCTGTTCAATGTTCCCTCCGGCAAATACAAGTCGCCCCGCATCTGCGATGCCGACAATTTGCGCCGGGTGTCCGGGTTGTTGCAGGGCGTGCGCATAGAATGCGGGGATTTTGAACACGCCGCGGAACATATTGATCGGCACTCCTTTGTGTATCTTGATCCGCCCTACCGTCCCCTGACCCGCACCGCCAAGTTCAACAGGTATTCGGCGGATGTGTTCGATGACGACACGCAACGGCGTCTGGCCGCGTTTTACCGAAACATGGATGCCCGGGGCGCAAAACTGCTGTTGAGCAATTCCGACCCCCGCAATACGGACCCGGAAGACGACTTTTTCGACCGGCTCTACGACGGTTATCACATCGAGCGCGTACCCGCCAAGCGCTGCATCAACGTGAACCCCGAAAAGCGGGGTGCCGTCAACGAGCTTCTGGTAAGAAACTACTGAATCCCCCGATCTGCCCCGCTTTTGCCCGTCTCCTGTTTTCCTGCTACAATTTAGATGTTCTGACATTGTGGTGAATGCCTTTTTTTCATGCAAAACGCGAGTGAGGAGCTATTCATGCCCCTGTTTTCCTATCAATGCAAATCCTGCGGGGCTTATTCGGAGGTGCTGGTGCGCGGTCCGGAAGCGCCCGCCTGCCCCGAGTGCGGTTCGATGAAATTGGAGAAGCAGATGAGTCTTTTCGCCGCCATGAGCGGTTCCTCGACGGAACCGGCCTGCGGCTCATGCGAAGACTCCGTCCACCAGGGCGGGGGCTGCGCGATGGGCGGCGGTTGCGGCTGCTGCCACTGACGCGGCCTGGGCCGCGGAGGTTCTGATGGACGAACAGACCCCGGAAAAGGACACCGCCCCGCGCACCCTGTGGATGTATTTCCGCGAGGGACTGGCGGCGGCGCACAAGCGCCGGCCGGTCAGTTTCTACATGCTGCTGTCCGTGCCGGTGGTGCTTGTGCTGGGTGCGCGCCTGTTCGAGTACCGGGAGGACATAGGCCGCTTTCGCGCCGTGCTGTCCCTGCTGCTCCTCTTCTTCCTGATCATCAGCATCCAGGCCGTGCGCGATTTCTTCGCCATAACGCGGCGTCATTTCCACGAAAGCCGCGGGGTCTATCTGGAAACCCTGGGGGACCGGGAATTTATCGACAAACTGGGCCACCGCGTCAAGAAGAATGAGCACACCGACACGCGCGAGTAGTGCGATTGCCTTTTTTGATGTGGGACAGGCGCCCCCGCCTGTCAGCCCTTGGAACGACAGCCGAGGGCGGCTGTCCCACATTCCCGAACGACAGCCGAGGGCGACTGTCCTACATTCCCGAACGACAGCCGAGGGCGGCTGTCCTACGTTTCGGGCATTTGTCCAAGCGGTAAAGTGAGGCGGGTTTCCGACAGGG
>CAZOMH010000389.1:0-4949 GCA_964580415.1 uncultured Nitrospirales bacterium | reverse complement strand
TTTGACGGCACACCGGTCGAAGTGGTGTATCAGCACTGCCACGAAGCGACTTCCATTGAGCGTCATACTGTCGCCGCCTGTCTGGCGCAAATTTTCGACGGTATCAGCCCGTCGCTGGTTGAGAACCCCGCTCCCGGGGTGAAAGACGACGAACTGCTGCCCGGCATCGCCGCCCAGGCACAAACAGCCGAAAAATTGTCCGTGGGACGTTTTGAGGTTATCATGTCCACGCCCGACATCGTTTCTGTCGAAGTCGTTGACGACACGGTCGGTGCAAAGCATCCCAACTGATCCATGCCGCCTTTTTCACGGGATTGCCATCCCGGCAGGAGTATTTGACCATGGCCATTCTCGCGGTTGTTTTTTCACTCGCGCTTCTTGCCGCGGCAACGGTTGCCTTTGCCATGTTTTTCCGCATAACCGGAAAGACTTTCGACTCCGCCGGCGTGCCGATCCATTTTACGGACCAGGGTTCGGGAGTGCCGGTTGTCCTGGTGCATGGTTTTGCCGTGCAGTCGGACCTCAATTGGCGCTGGAACGGTTGTATCCGGCGGCTGAAAAAGCACGGTTACCGCGTTATTGCGCTGGACGTTCGGGGACATGGGCGCAGCGGAAAACCACACAACCCGGAGGCCTACGGGATCGAACTGTGCGATGACGTCATACGCCTTATGGACCATCTGGGCATTGCGAAAGCGCACATCGCCGGCTACTCCATGGGCGGGTTCATCGTGCTGAAAACCATCGCGCGGCACCCGGATCGGCTCCTGGGCGGCGTTGTCTGCGCCGCCGGCTGGGGCGTCGTCGATGAAGCAAAGCGCGCGCTGTTTGCCGAGATCGTTCGCGAAATCGAGGCGCACGGAACCTTTGACCCCATCACCCACTGGCTGGACAAGAACGGACACGCATCCCGGCTGAACTGCGCGCTCGCCAACTTCTTCATGCGGAACAGCAATGACCTTGAAGCCATCGTCAACGTGTTCAAAACCTTCGGCGCGCTTGCCGTTGAGGAAGAGGCCCTGCGCCGCAATACGGTCCCGGCGCTTACCCTGGTCGGCGAGTGCGATGGCATCCGCCAAACCTCGGACCTCCTTCCGGGGGTCATGGCCAACCATGAACTGGTGCATATCCCCGGAGGCGACCACCTCACCACCATACTGCATCCCCGTTTCATGCCCCTCATGCTCGACTTTCTTGACAGGCATTCTGCCGCCTGCCCCCCCTGTGCCAACACTGCATCCGGCCTTTGACACACCGTCGGCAGGCAGCCGCCTCCGACCGTGGATTGGTCCCGATAGGTTGGCGCGGCGTGTGTCACCACGCATCTGATGCGCCGTTGCCGTCCGGGCAGCACCCACCCAAACGCTTTCTCTGAAACCATCCGACGGTAAGGTATTTGGCGGCTGAAAATCAGGGACTTCCTGATGCCGAAACAGACTTCCGTGGGGTACTGTTTCTTCAGAACAATGGGCAAAGGCGGTGAAAAGCCGCCGGAGAGATGCGGGAACGGCACAGGGGCAGGTGCGTGCCGATGGCGGGTAGTCCTGCGAACGCCTCCGGCACCTGTGGCATTCCGTCGGTGAAAACCCTTTACAACGGAGGTGCGGGCATGCGTGAAAGACACGTTGTGCGGACTGCTGCGGCGGTCCTGATTTTGGCGGCCATGACGGGCGCGGGATGCACACAAAACCAATCAACGGATATTCAATCCCTGAAAGTCCCCGCCGATTTCAATTATTCCACCACGCAGGATGTTACAGTCAAGGTAACCGTTGCAGACGTGACGGGGGCCGCCAGTCCGGCGACGCAGGTGACCGTGGGCGGAACGGCGGACGAACTGGTTCCCGGCAATATTTTCCTGCGCGGCATGACGGACGACCAGGGAAAATTCGAGCAGTCAGTCCGGATTCCGGCCCGCCTGACCGATCTCCGGGTGCAGGCCTCCATCATGGGCATATCCAACAGGTCGGACGTTGCCATACAGAACAACGAGGCCTCCGTGGCCTTTGGCCCGCAACAGTAACCGGGGGATACGGTCATGAAACACAGAGTTCTCACCCTGATGTTGGTTTTGGGGGCATTGGCCTTGGCGGGAATAACCGGAACCCCGGGAAACCTCGTCTGGAACTTCCTGGACAACCCGTACGCAAGCAACTATGATTCGGCGGGAATACCGCTGGTCATAGACCAAAAGACGACGTTCCCGGCCGATTTTTACCAGCGCGTGACGGCCGCACTGCCTGAAAGCCGGGATATCCGAAACACCAATCCGGACTATATAGCCTCGGATTTCGGATCAAATGTGTACCTCGAAAAGGAAGCCGACGTTTGGATGAATTTCCTGCATGAAGGGGCCGGCTACCAGAACAGCGTGGGCTATTTCACTTACACAGACGCCACCGTGCCGCAGACCAAGTCCGGCCTGCCCGAAACCATCGTCTTTCCCAACAGTTCTTTCTACAATTCCGGGGGCAGCGCCAACGGGCTGCGCACGGGCGACTCGATGTACCTGGGCAGGTTCCCCGCCGGGACCTATGTTGGATTCGTGCTCGTGTCCAACGGCTTCAACGCCGCCACGGGTGTAAAGACAAACCAGAGCGCGGATTGGATATTCTACACGTTGAGCGGGCTGAACAGCGAAACATCGGCCAGCCTGAAGCCGCACACGGTGCTGTTCTACGACACAATCACGCAGTGCGCGGTGCTGGGCATGGAAGACATCCTTCGCACGAGCGGTTCCTGCGACCATGATTTCAACGATGTGCTGATCACGGTCAGTTCAAATCCGGTTGAAGCCATCTCCTCATCGCTGCTCCGGCCGCTGCCCGGCGCATCGGACCGGGACAAGGACGGTGTGCTCGACGCCAATGACGATTTCCCCGATGATCCCGCGCGCGCGTTCATCATTTCCTATCCCTCCCAGGACAATTGGGGGACCCTTGCTTTTGAGGACATGTGGCCCAAACAGGGCGACTACGACATGAACGATCTGGTGCTGCGGTATCAGATCATGCAGGTGGAGGACAGTTCCGGCCGGGTCAAGGACCTGCAAATGACCATGCAAATACAGGCGCGGGGCGCAAGCCGCACCAGCGGTTTCGGCGTCGAACTGACCAACGTTCCCGCATCCAGCCTGGACAGCGCCACCATGACCATAAACGACAGCGCGGCAACCGCAGTTTCCCCCGAAGCAAAACAGACCTGGCTGACATGGGTCTTCTTTAACAATGCGAGCCAGTACGCGCCCACACCGGCCGGATATTCTTTCTACAACACAGAGGCCAATGCCCCCAGGCAGGACGGGCCGGTGTTCACACTCAAAATGACCTTCAAGACCCCTCCGCTCCGTGCCACGCTGGGGGCGGCCCCCTACAACCCGTTCCTGTTCAGCACGGCCGACCGGAGCATTGAGGTGCATCTGCCCGACTATCCGCCGACAAAACTGGCGAACGCGGCGCTGTTTGGCACGGGGGATGACAATTCAAAGCCCGCATCGGGCCGCTACTACAAGACCGCGAAGAATTTACCCTGGGCAATCCATATCGCCGAGAACTGGCACCACCCCATCGAAAAGACAATGATCTCGGAAGCCTATCCCGACTTTGCCCCCTGGGCGCAGGGTGGCGGCAAGTCAAATCTCAACTGGTACCAGTTGCCCAGCATCAGCCCGGTGGGAATCTATCCGTAAGGCTGAATCCGAAAGCTGTACCCTGAATACCGCTTTGACTGGGGGAACGGCTGCAGGGACTGTCTATGACTGTTTCTGTTTGCGCCGGAACATCCCCGCGAAAGCCTCCATGTAGGTGTAGAAGACAGGGGTGATGTAAAGCGTCAGCATCTGCGAGACGATGAGTCCGCCCACGACCGCCAGACCGAGGGGGCGGCGCGATTCGGAGCCGGCACCCATGCCCAAAGCGATGGGCAAGGTGCCCATGAGCGCGGCCATGGTGGTCATCATGATGGGCCGGAACCGCACCAGCGCGGCCTCGTACATCGCGTCGAAGGGCTTCAGGTTTTCCTCGCGCTGTTTGACCAGCGCAAAGTCCACCATCATGATGGCGTTCTTTTTTACAATGCCGATCAGCATTACCAGACCGACCAATGAATACAGGTTCAGTTCGCTCTTGAAGAAGATCAGCGTAAGCAGCGCACCCGCACCCGCGGCAGGCAAACCCGAAAGAATGGTAATGGGGTGGATGAAGCTCTCGTACAGCACCCCCAGCACGATGTACACGACAACGAGCGCGGCCAGCAGCAGGAACATTGTGCCGCCCATGGATTTCTGAAACGCCTGGGCAGTGCCCTGGAAACTTCCCGTGATGGTCGAGGGCAGCGTTTCACCGGCGACCTTCGCGATCATTTCGGTCGCGGCGCCCAGGGGAACGTCCGGGGGAAGATTGAAGGAGATGGTGACCGACGGCAGTTGGCCCAGGTGCGCCACGGTCATGGGTCCAACCTCTTTCCTGGCCTTTGTCACGGTCTCCAAAGGAACGAGCTTTCCCGTGTCCGAACGCAGATACAGCAGTCCCAGCGAGGACGGGTCCGATTTGTATTCGGGCAACAGTTCCATCACCACCCGGTACTGGTTTGTGGGGGCGTATATGGTGGAAATCTGCCGCGAACCGTAGGCCGTGTAGAGGGCGTCCTCCACCTGCCGGACTGTAAGCCCCAGCGCGGCCGCCTTGTCCCGGTCCACCTCAATATTGGCCTCCGGATTCTTGAGGAGCAGGTCGCTGTTCACATCCATCAGGCCCTTGCCGTTTTCCAGCCTGGCCTCCTTGAGTTTCTTTTCCAGGATGGGGCCGTAGTTGTACAGGTCGTCCAGGTTTGTGGCCTGCAGCGTGTACTGGTACTGCCCCTTGGTCAACTGTCCCCCGAGCGAGATCGGGGGCGGATTCTGCAGATAGGCCTTGATGCCGGGCACCTTGGCCAGCAGCGGCCGCATCTTG
>CAZOMH010000388.1:0-4952 GCA_964580415.1 uncultured Nitrospirales bacterium | reverse complement strand
GCCCTGTGCGCCGCCGCCGCCGACTTCCAGATTGCCCCGGACCGCATGGCCGTCGTGGACGGCCAGCGGACCTTCGTTTTGGGACTCTATGAGTATCCCAAGGACGACGCCGTCCTGGATGAGGTCGCCAAAGCCGGATTCAATCTCGTCTTTGCGGGAGCCGACACAGCCGCCCTTGATCGTCTTCAGGCGCACGGTCTCAGAGGATGGGTTAACACCGGCGGGGCCATCGACACGGACACCGCCGGCGAAGCCGCGCTGCGCGAGATGGCAGGCAAGTACGCATCGCACCCGGCACTCATGGTGTGGGAGGCACCCGACGAGGCCCTGTGGAACTGCTGGTACGGGGCCACCGAATGGCGGCGCGGTGCCGAGCCGGTCCAGCAGCGGGACAAAATTGCGGCGCTGACGGACAAGGAGCTTGCGGAAAAGCTGAACAAGGACCGCGCCCAAGTCGCGGTGTTGTATGCGCAGGGACGCATAGCCGAGGCAGAAGCGACCGCCGACGGCATATGGGCGGCTCTTGGCGAGACGCAACCCCACCCGGACTGGAGTCTGGCCAACGCCCAGGAACGTTCCGAAAAGATGGCCGCCGGCATGGCCAGGGGCCGCAAACTCCTGGGCGAGATTGATCCCGGCCATCCCGTGTGGATGAACCATGCCCCGCGCAACCAGATTGACCAGCTTGCCATGTTCAACGCCGCCGCCGACATTGCCGGCTGCGACATCTATCCCGTGCCCAAGTGCGAATACGTCAGTCACTCCGACCTCATGGAACAGACTCCCGCCGCAGTCGGCGCCTATACCACGCGCATGCAGGCCGCCGCGCCGGGCAAGCCTGTATGGATGGTCCTTCAGGGCTTCGGCTGGGCCGACATCCAGCCCACCGCCACGCCCGAGCGCAAGAAGGCGGAGCGTCGGCCCACCCGCGCCGAAACCCAGTTTATGGCCTACGACGCCATCGTTCGCGGCGGGCGCGGCATCCTTTACTGGGGCACTGCATACATCGAAAAGGATTCGCAGTGCTGGAAAGACCTGCTTTCCGTTGTTATCGAACTGGCCCAACTCCAGCCCGTGCTTTCCGCGCCCGACGCGGATATCCCCCTCAAGGTCAGCCTTGCCCCCCACTGGGGCTCGATTGATCGCGAAGTGCGGGTTTTGCCCAAGGATGCTGCCGGAAAGATATGGATTGTCGTCGTGAACGAATGCACCGAACCGGTCCGGTACACCATGGAGGGTTTGGACAAACTGAACGGAACAGTCCTTGCCGATCCGGCCGTGGGGGTCGGGGGAAATGTTGAAAACGGCAGAATTACCCTGCCGGTGCCGGCACAGTCTGTCCAGGTTCTCAGGACGAAAATGTAAATGGACGGAGGTCCCCGCCGGACCTTCCTTGGTCGTCTGGCGGATACCTGATGGAGGTCAAGACATGACCGGTTCCAAGCGATCAACCAGGGTCACAATGGGGTGTTTGTTGCTGTTGGCGCTGCTCACGGCCCTGTTCTTTCAGCGTGTTTTGCTGCATCCCGGCCATACCATTAACGGGATGGATATTTGTGCGGCCCACAGCGAGTACAAATTTGTGCAATGGCACAGTTTTGCGGATTGGGGCTGTTTTCCAACGTGGGACCCTACCATTTTTTGCGGCAAGTCCATCGTTGGAGACTCGCTTCCGGCGGTGCTCAATCCCCCGGAATGGCTTTTCTGGATAATTCCTTCCCCCGCCCTGTTTGGGTATCTTTTGTGGTTTTACGCCACCCTGGGCGCCTGGGGTATGTTTCTCTTTGCAGGAAAGAAGGGCTGCGAACCGCAGGGCGCACTGTTCGCCGCGGTGATCTTCGCGCTGGGCGGGAAAATGGCCGGCCACGTCTTTGCGGGGCACATGGAAGTGCTTGCCGCGATGTGGTGCCTTCCCTGGATCATGCTGGCCGCCGGGGGCGCGCTGGAAAGACCGTCCCTGATGCGGTCCGCACTGCTGGGGGCGACCCTGGCGCTTGTTTCCACATGCGGCAGCATTCAGATCATGTACTGGCATTTCCTGTTTGTCGGTGCCTATGCGTTCCTGTGGCTGGTCTCGGCGTTCTCCAAAAAGGGAATATGGAGTGCCGTCCGGTCCGCGCTTGGCTTTGCGGCCGGCGTGTTCTCCTTTCTGTTCTTCGCGGCGCCATGGTGGCTTCCCATCATTTTTCAAACCCTCATGCTTTCCGCGCGGGCCCGGGGGACAGGGTATGAGTTCGCCGCCTCGTTCAGTCCGGATTATGCGGACCTGCTTCATCTCATTTGGCCCTTTCGCGGGAATATCCCGCCCACATGGGTCGGGGGGGCGAAGTATCTCGACCCCTATTGGGAAAAGACACTGTACGTGGGCATCATCCCGCTGGCCCTTGTTGTGCCCGCGTGTCTGATGTCCCGAAAGAACCGGGGCCTTACCATTTGTCTGGCCGTGACGGGCCTTGTCACTTTCTTGCTGGGACTGGGTGACAAGGGGCCTTTGTTCTGGTTGGCCGTTCATCTCATACCCGGCTTCGGATTCTTTCGCTGTCCCGGAAGGCTGTTCTTCTATACAGGTTTTCTGGTGGCCCTGCTGGTGGGACTGTTTCTTTCGGAGAACGGGGGGGGGGTGGCCAGGAAAAAGGCGGTGCTGGCCTGTTCAGTGCTGTTGTTGGCGGGCGTTTGCGCGGTGTTGATTGTTGTCAGGGGGATCGACGGGGGATGGATGGCGCATGCATTGCTTCCCGTCGTTCTTCTGGCCGTTTTTGCGGCGGAAAGCCTCCTCTGGATGCGCGGAGCGCTTTCGGAACGGGTCTGGAGGGGCACCGTGCTCGCGCTCGTGTGCTGTGATCTGTTTGTTGTCTGGGACCCCCACATTCGGACAACCGACACGGCGAATGTGGCTCCGAGAACGCCGGTCGGGGACTTTCTGGAGGCACAGGAACGCAATGAGGAATTCCGGTTCCTTGCACCGGAGAAGCTGCTCAGCCAAACGGGCGCGGCCAAGTACGGCCTGGAAATGGTGTCCGGATACCACCCCGGCATTTATGGCCGGTACTATGACCTTTACAGGGCCATCTGGGAATCCGACACGTCCACGACATCCTACCTCAAAGAACACTCCGCGCATGAGGTCGCGCATCCGGTCATTCTGGATTTGATGAACGCCGTTTATTCAGTGCTGCCCGCGGAGGACCCCGGATTGGCGGGGGAGAAAGCGACTGAGATTCGCGCCGCGGACGGCGGTCCGCCGCTGGCGAAAGTATACCGGCGCGAATCGGCCCTGCCCCGCGTCTGCATCGTGCCCGACGCCAGTCTGCCCCCGCCGGGGACCCCGGTGCTGGAAGCGCTCTGTTCCATGGACCCAAGGGCGGGCTGCTTTGTGGAGAACAGGCCTTTTCAGGGGGGCGAGGCGTTCCGCGCACTGCCGTTCGAACGTCATTCCGCAGGCGATCTGACCGTGCGGTTCAAGAGCGAGAAGGGCGGGGTGGTTCTGATTTCGCAGGCGTGGCATCCCGATTGGCGGGCGGTCGACAACGGCAAAGAGGTGGAAGTGCGGCAGGTAAACTATGATTTTGTGGGTATCTGCCTGCCTCCCGGCGATCACAATCTTCGGGTGTGGTATCTGCCCATGGATTTCTATTTGGGATGCTATATCGCGGCGTTTTCGTGGATGGCTTTGGCTCTGGCCGGTGCGTGGGCCATGCGCAGGAAACGGCGTTCGGCAAAGGCCGCTTGACTTCGCGCCATCGCGAAACCATACTTTTCGCGGTGGCTGCCCAGACAGGCAAAGCCCTTCAAGACCGAAGTGCCGTCTGCCGCGGACGCCCGCCAGTCGTTTTTCAGCCCCTGGCGGATGATTTGGCCCTGAAAAGTTATCAGGAAGCGCTGTGTGACGGAGGCGCAAGTTGTGTTCGGTTCCTCTCGTTCGCGTTGGAGTGCGGCCCTGTGCCTTCTCCTGCTTGCCGTGGTTGCGGCCGCATTCTTTCACCGTGTGCTGCTGCACCCGGACAAGACGCTGTGGAATTTGGATATTTCCGACGCCCACGGCGAGTATAAATTTGTCCAATGGCACAGCTTTGCGGACTGGCGGCGGTTTCCGCTCTGGGACCCGACCATATTTTGCGGCAAATCAATTGTCGGAGACTCGCTGCCCGCAGTGCTGAATGTCCCGCAGTGGCTCTTCTGGCTTTCGCCTTCCCCGGTTCTATTTGGGTGGGTTCTGTGGTTCTATGCCACCGTCGGCGCATGGGGGATGTTCCTCTTTGCGAAGAAGAGGGGGTGTGATCCGCAGGGTGCCTTGCTGGCGGCTATTGTCTTTGCTTTGGGAGGGAAAACGGCGGGGCATTTCTTCGCGGGGCATTTGGAAGTGCTGGCCACGATGCTGGGCCTTCCCTGGATTATGCTGGCCGCCGACGGAGTGCTGGAAAGACCCTCCTTTCTCCGGGCCGGCATGCTGGGCGCAACCCTTGCCCTCGTGTCCACCTGCGGCAGTGTCCAGATAATGTACTGGCATTTCCTGTTTGTCGCCGCCTACGCGGCGCTGCGGCTCTTCGCGGGATTCCGTTCAAAGGGTTGGCGCGCCGTCCGGTGGTCCGCGCTTGCCTTTGCGGCGGGCATATTGTCCTATCTCGTCTTTGCCGCGCCCTGGTGGTTTCCCATTGTCCGTCAAACCCTGCTGTTGTCCGCCCGCGCCCGGGGAACCGATTATCAGTTCGCCGCTTCGTTCAGTCCGCTGTACTCGGATTTGCTCCATCTTGTCTGGCCTTTCCACGGTGTTCCCCCGTTGGCGCTGGGGCCTGCCGGAAGGGCCTTTTGGGAGAGAACAATCTATCTTGGGATTGTTCCCCTGGCCCTGTTTCCGGCTGCCTGCCTGTGTTCCGCGAAGAACCGTTCCAGCGTCGTTGTCGCCGCTGTCCTCACCGTCCTTACTTTCCTGCTTGCCTTGGGCGACAACGGTC